>CAJWPW010000174.1 GCA_913045415.1 uncultured Fidelibacterota bacterium
TGTTCTATGGAACCGGAAGAGAATTGGAACGTGGTTGAACAGTTCCTTAAGTTAAATGCTGATTTTAAGTTGATGACAGGACCATCTCAGGTGATGCCCGATTGGATTAATGAAATGGGATGTTTAAGTACTTTCCCACACATCCATGGCATTGATGGACTGTTTGCAGCAAGGATCACACGATCATGATTAAAAGATTAGCTAGTTATATTGCAATTTTTGGGAGTTTATCCCTATTGGCCATCCTGTTGTTTGATGTGGTTATCATGCCTGGATATGTGCGTATGAATGACGGACGATATATGGTAAATGTGACAGGAAAAACACTTCAACATGCCATAAAAGTTTTGGAATCTGAAGGATACAATGGCCTTGTCTCTGATACCTTATATTCTGCTACATACGAAGCTGGAACAATCGTGGACCAATATCCATTACCGAATACGAGAGTGAAAGAGGGCCGCACCGTCAGACTTAAAATTGCCCATTTAGAAAGAATGGTTTCAATTCCAGACTTGATTGGGAGATCTATTCGGAGTGCGGAATTAATGCTGACTCAATCCGGATTGGAAATAGATACGGTTTATAAAGAATTTAATTCAGATGTTCCTTCGGGCAATGTTACGTGGCAATATCCTAAAGGAGGAGACTTGTTAAACAAAGGTATGGGGCTTCATCTGACAGTTAGTTTGGGTGTCCCGCCAAATTTTTTTCAAGTTCCTAATTTGTTTGGATTGAGTAAGAGAAAAGCTGTTAATGATCTTCACAAAGCCGGATTCTCTGTCGGGAAATTACTCTATCGCCAAAACGAAGACCTGATCCCATACACAGTTTTAGATCAATCCATCCCTGCGGAAACAGTTTTGGAAGAACCTTCAACCATCGATTTGACTATAAGTGTTCTGGATATGCAGGATATTTTTAACCAATTGATTGATAAGTGAAATCTATCCCAACTAACGAGGTCACTCGGAAGATTCTTCATCTTTTTTCATCCATTATTCCATTGGGATATGTGTGGTTCATCCAGGATAAAGAGATTATGGTTGTGTTATTAGGTTGTTTGAGTTTAATTGCCATTCTATTGGAGATCAGCCGTAAAAAATGGGATATAGTAGAATCCTTATTTGAAAAACATTTCAATTTTATGTTACGCCAAAGTGAATTTGATGAGGACCTGACCGGTGCAACATGGCTTTTATTTGGAAGTACCATCACCCTTTTCCTTTTTCCGATAGAAATTGCAGTCCCTTCGCTTTTATTTTTAACTGTGGGTGATGCATTTGCGGCGATCATTGGGAAAGGGATACCCGTCGGAAAAATTGGTGACAAACATCTTTCAGGAACCATTGCTGGCATTGTGACTTCATGTGCTATTGCATTATGGATTAATCAACATTTGCCTGGTGAAATTATCATCCTGAGTTCAGTGGCAAGTATGCTTGTAGAAGTGGCACCTATCCCCATGAATGATAATCTGACTATTCCACTCACAGGAGGCCTAGTCATGAGTTACGGGATGATGGTTTTATGACGATGCTTTTCCCATCCGCACTTTGGTTTCTTGGTGCCATCAGTATTCCCATTGTAATCCATTTATTGAGCCGACTTCGAATCAATAAAGTTGAATTCAGTACGGTTCGATTCATCAAACAATTGGAAACAAGTTCCATCCGAAAGATGAAATTCCAACAAATTTTGTTATTATTATTGAGAATGTTGGTGATTGCTTCTCTGGTTATGATGATTGCGCAGCCTGTTACTCATGGATTTATGCCCGGTTGGCTTGCGGCTGAACAAGATGCTCGGTTGATCCTAGTGATTGATAATTCTGCAAGTATGAATGTAAAGGTTGGCAATCAATCTTTCTTTGAAATTTCCAAAAAAGAAGCACTTGGACTTTTACCATCATTTAATAAAGAAACTCAGATTACCCTTGCACAAACATGTCCACCCAAAACAATCTTTAAGGGACAATCCAATGATCCGGACTTGCGCGCATCGATCCAGAATATTCAGCCTACAGTAGGTTATGATGATCTATGGGCCAACTTGAATCATTTGTTGAAGGATGGAACTATTGTTGAACCGGTTAAAGAATGTGTGATATTCAGCGATTTTATGTATCCTCCCGATTCTACCTTTATGGCAGGGATTCCAAATTTTGAATCATGGAAATTCTATTTTATTCAACCGGGTACTGTATATGACAATCTTTCTATCCGTTCTGTATCTTCATTAAACAGGATCAAAACCATGAGCCAGTTGGTGAAATTGAATACGCGGATTGAAAATTCAGGTGAATTGCCCAAGCCTAATGTTCCTCTGGAACTATTGTTTAATGATCACCGGGTGGGACAGGTGGTTTCTGAAATTAAATCGGGGAAAGAAAAAGAATTCCAATTCCAGGCCTATCCTGCAAATATGGGTATTGTTCAGGGTAGGGTTTCATTACCAAAAGATAATTATGATTTGGATAATAACTGGTTCCTTTCCATGTCCATCATGAAACAGATCCGCTGTGGTATAATTGGTTCTAATTCTGATGATGTAGCCATGTTAGAGATGGTTTTGCGTGCCATTGATCCCCAACGCCAATTTTTATATATTGAATCCAGGATCCAACCGGAATTGAATCGATTATTTTTGGATGATGTGGATGTTGCTCTTATTCATAATCCTAAAAATATAACAGAAGAGGGTGTAAAGGATCTGGAAAAATTCCTTCGGTCCGGCGGCGGTGTTATTTGGTTTCAGGGTAATGAAGATGGCTCTGAATTCCACCCGGACATTTTTGAGAAGATAGGGTTTCCCTTCCCTGAAAAAAGAATGAATGCAGGTCAGGGATTTTTTTCCACCCAAATTGCCGGAGAATATTCCGATCTTCTTCAGGATCTTCAAGTAAGAAACTTGGATAGTGAATTACCAGAAGTATTCAATTATATCCAAACAAAATTGGATGTAAAGCAAAAAGTACATTGGATATTGAATAATAGTGATCCACTATTGATAGAATTTTCGAAAGGAAGTGGTTCGGTTTTTTATTTCTCAACATTATTGGATCTTCGGTGGAACGATTTACCTATTCGTGGGATGCTGGTCCCCCTTATTTATCGTTTACTGGTCCTGACAGGGACGGATGAGATTAACACATCTTCTGTAAAGATCAATGAGTCCAAATGGATATCTGTTGAAGAAAAGTATCTTCGGCACCAATGGGAAATTGTATCACCATCGGGAAAAATGGAAATGATTGTTCCTGAATATGATCGGGAAGGGATCAATATTTCATCCACAGATGAATTAGGTATATATACTGTTTATTCAAATGGTGAATTGTTTACATCATTTCCAACACGACTCCATGATCAGGAATATATTCAAGCCCGTATTACGCAGAATGATATTGAATCGATTCTAACTAGCAATCAGATCAGATGGCTTACGCTAAAGGACGAATTTTCCCAAGTGTTTTTGGAGACGCGACAAGGGAAAGCACTGTGGAAGATATTTTTAGCATTGGCAATTGTATTTTTACTGGCAGAATCCATTATTGGACGACCTGTAAGGGCTAATATGAAGACTGAAGATTCATGATTGAACGGAATAATGTTGGTCAGGAAAAGGCTCTATTGGTTGGAGTAATCCAGCCGGGGATGACTGAATCGCTAATCCATGAACATTTAGATGAGTTAGAATTACTCGCTGAAAC
>CAJWPW010000175.1 GCA_913045415.1 uncultured Fidelibacterota bacterium
TGATTGGGGCAGTGTTGAAATTGATTCCATAGTAGCGGATACTTTTTTCCAGAGCCAGAATGATCCGGTTCAAATTGTGATTGATGAAGAAGGTACTCTTGATATTTTTATATATTTATTACCGGATACAGAATCGGACGAGAATGATGGAGGAACTTGGTCCTTGGCGACGATTTATATGCATCCCGTTTCCACTGGTGAATCAGAACTGCTCTATGGTGAAAATACCCGGCTTCGGGATGCCAATAATGATTCAGTTGTAGTAAAGAGTTTTGGCTCGGGATATATTAATGTGGAATAAATTTATACTGTTATTATTGACTATTTCAGGTTTGATAGCCCAGCAAGATAATAGTTTTAATTTTCAATCGAATGGAGAAAGCGAGGATTATGTAAAGGTACCATCAGACGCACAGAACCAACCTACAGCAGGAATGACACTTGAGGCTTGGGTCAAGCCAACCGAGAACCCAGCAGCCTATAATATGAATGGTATAGTTTCCTATCTTACTCTCCAAGGTGCGACCACTGAATCAGGATATGCTTTTCTATATAACTCAGGGAAATGGCGATTCGTTGTTATTACTGCTAATGATGTGGATGTATTTAATCAAATTGGTTCTTGGCCGGGGATTGAAATTCCATATGATGGGAATACTTGGACCCATATTGCAGGGACTTATGATGGTGCCACAGCAAAAATATTTAAAAATGGTGTTGAGCAGGAGAGTTATAACACACCTGGCGGATCAATAGTCTGGGAAGACATAGCCACTGATTTATATATTGGTAAATATTTGGATGGTAATACTTCCTTTAAAGGCTCTATCGATGAAGTCCGAGTTTGGGAGATGGCAAATACGGCCGGTGAAATTCAGGCTACAATGAATGATGCCCTTGAAGGAGATGAATCAGGTTTAATTGGGTATTGGAATTTTAATGATAATCAATCCTTGGCTGTTGCTAGTCATGTAGAAGGTGGAACACCGGGTATCTTGAACAATGATGGTAATGGTTCATGGGATACGGATGTATTTGCTGGGAGTGGGGGTGAATGTTTTGACATGGAAATAACAGAAGCTGACTTTCCATTTAGTCATTTGGCAGATTTAACGACAGAAGATGATGATTGGGATCAAAGTACCTTTCCATTCCCAGGAGGTGGAGAGCATAATAATGGCGCCAATGGTGCCGATTATACATATAAACTCACCCTATCTCAACCGGCGACAATTTATGTAACTACCTGTGACGAATTGACCAATGTAGATGTCCAGATTGGAATTTATACAGATGATTGTAGCGATGCTTCGTGGATCTTTTTCCAAGATGATTCCAATTCACCCATTTATTATCCAGACCAAACGACTGAACAATATGAGTTTGATTGTATATCAGGATTCGAATCAGCACCGCAATATGCCAATATGCTCCCAAGGATAGTATGGGATGCTGGAACATATTATATTGTCGTAGATGATCGTGCAGGGACTCCGGGAACGGGGAGTGTCAAAACATGGATGGGCTATTCTCTTTTAGTGGATTCTACTGAAGTTGCTGGTGATTACTCTGAAGTAGATTACTTTTTTAGTGAAGGCGTTTATGGGGGGAATTATGCGGATGTATATAATGGTAATGGTATTGGGTTAGAAACCAGCGACTATAATCTAGATGTCAATCCAAACGGAGGCGATGCAAATCAAGTCAATTTGGCATCATTAGAATCATCGAGCGGCGGTACTCTTACGGGAGGAGAAGAAATAGTTGTTTTAAACCTTGAATACCCTATTACACCCAGCGGTGGGGAAATTTTAACGGTTGGCCCAGCTTCAGTCTCATCTATCTTTAATAGTGTTGGTGTTCCGTTACTTGATATTGATGGGATAACTATCAACCTTGTGGATGAAGTGGCACCAACCATAGAATTTACCGATCCGGTGAATGGTCAAACAGGTGTTCCTTCTGGAAATAACATTACGTTAAATTTTTCTGAACAAATTCGTAATTCCCTAGATGAATCAAATATCACCAATTCCAATGTTTCAGATTGTTTTATTTTGGAGGAGGCAGTTTCAGGCGAAGATTTGAGTTTTACCATAACCTCCGGGGACCAAATTGAATTTGTGATTAATCCTGATGGACAATTACCTGAATACACTGAAATAAAGCTATCCATACTTGCAACCATAGAAGATCAAAATGATAATGGTTTTCAATTCGATACATTACGTTTTCTAACTGCAGATGAAACTGCGCCACAAATTCAATCCAGTGCAATTTCACCTATAAATGATTATGTTTCAATCACATTCAATGAGGGAGTCTATGACACGGATGATGGGAGTGGTGCCATTGAAGTGGATGATTTGACTTACGCCTTCAATGCCAATGGCGGTAATTGTGAATCCATATCTTTAATAAGTTTAACCAATAGTTCGGGAGATGGATTAGGAGGAGGGGAAACCACCATTCATGCAGTTATTTCTTTAAGTGCAGCTCCCAGCGGTGTGGAGACGATCAACTTCTCGCCAGTGGATAATTCATCTATCTATGATGCGGCAGGCAACTCAATGGACAACGATCAAGTTTCTGATGATGTAACGCTTCTAGCTTCTGCGTTATTGATTTCTACAGACTTGGCAGATAGTAACATTTATGTTGACCTAGGTTTTACTGTTGGGATTTATGGCAATGCATATCAATCTTTACCAGCGTATCTGGCTGGATTTGAGTCGTCCATTGAATCAAATGGTGGAACAGCAACAACCATCACAATGACATCACTCACAAACTTAGAAGATATTGCATTGGTTGGTGGAGAAGATTCTGTTCGAATCCACATGTCTTTTAATGAATTGCCTTCAGGGGTAGAGACAATTACTTTTTCACCTACTACGGATTTTAGTGTTTATAGTGTATCAGGCGTACCCATTCCTTCGGGGGAAACCTATGGGCCTATCGCCCTATTTGACGAACAGCCTCCTGTGGGATCCGATGATATAGAAAACGGTGACATTAATGTCTTTGAATTGGATACAATTACAATTTCATTTAATGAAAATATTTATTTTCCATCTACAGGAAATCAAGTCACTATTGGAGATTTGGCACCTCTCATCACATTAAAATATGATAATAATCTGGGGGAAGATATTCCATTTATATTAGAGTATGTTAATAATCCACCCGTCATATCCTTTTATCCTGCGGTTAGTTATGAAAGTGAATCTATTATTTATTTCCGTTTTGCGTCCACCTTCCAAGATGAAAATGAGAATCCAGATAATTACGATTTTAATGCAACATTCACTGTGCGTGATTATTTACCTCCGGAGATCGATTCATCCGCTATATCTCCAGTGAATTCTTATGTCTCAATTCTGTTTAATGAAGGTGTCTATGCGAATGACAATTCATCAGGCGCTTTGGACATTTCTGACCTCGATTATATCTATTCCGTCAATGGTGGAAACTGTGCTTCTGCATCTGTCATATCATTAACAAAAGTGAATGGATCTGCTTTAGAAGGTGGTGAAGCAACAATACGTGCCCAGTTGGATTTGAGTGGATCTGCCAGCGGTGTTGAAACGCTAGTATTTTCTCCTGTCAATAGTTCGTCTATTTTTGATGAATTTGGGAATGCCATGC
>CAJWPW010000176.1 GCA_913045415.1 uncultured Fidelibacterota bacterium
AAAGATGATAAAATTCTCACAGACTGGAATGGACTCATGATTGCTGCACTGTCGCAGGGTGGACAAGTTCTAGGTGATGATATCTATATAGATGCTGCAAAAAATGCTGTTAACTTTGTTCTGGAATCTTTAAGAGATAAAAATGGAAAACTCCTGAAACGGTCCCGTCTTGGTAAAGCTGGTTTACAGCCCCATCTTGACGATTATTCCTTTATGGTTTTTGGACTTCTTAATTTGTATGAAGCCACCTTTGATCCATCTTATTTGACATCAGCGCTTGAACTCACAGAAATCATGATTGCAGATTTCAGCGATAAGAATGGTGGATTTTTTATTGGTAGCAAAGATGCAGAAAAACTCATGGTTCGAGCCAAGGACAGCTATGATGGCGCTATTCCTTCCGGGAATTCCGTCGCTGCACTAAATTTATTTCGATTGGGAAAAATCACGGGAAATACTAAATGGACGGATCTAGGCTATAGCACACTGCAAGCATTCACAGACAAAGCCAAACAATCTCCAACCGGATTTGCTCACATGCTGACAGCATTCATGTTTGATTTCAAAAATCCAAAAGAAGTGGTATTGGTAGGTGATTCTAACGATCCTGAAACTCAAAAAATAATCAACGCCCTTCGTAAAAACTATTCTCCAAATAAAGTTATACTATTCAAGGATGTGTCAAATCCGGATGCATTGCTGCAAGTTGCACCTTGGACAGCAGATCATGTAATGATCAATGGATCACCAACATTCTATATCTGTGAAAATTTCGCCTGTAAACAACCCACTACCAGTCTTGATCTGGCCATGAAATACATAAATGAATAAATCATTTTCTAAGCAGTTGGGATCCACCTTGGCCCATATTCAGGATCTCTTTGATACCGTATTTCACGGTTTATTGAAGTCCGGCGGAAAGAAAAACAATAAAGTTATTTCAAATATTCAGGATGCAGGTGATGCGTACTACGAGACGTACACCGACATTAAAAAAGGGAAAGACGCAAAATGAAAAAATTAGCACTTCATTGGCAAATCATTATTGGCCTCATATTGGGCTTGATTTACGGAATTATTGCCGCTGGTAATGGATGGGGCTCATTCACTTCCGACTGGATCGCTCCTTTCGGTACTATTTTTATGAGTTTACTGAAATTGATCGCAGTTCCATTGGTTTTATCTTCGTTGATTACTGGCGTGGCATCTTTGTCCAACTTGCAAAAGCTAAGCCGGATCGGTGGAAAAACCATCGCTATTTATGTAAGCACAACCGCTGTGGCCGTCACGATTGGACTAATCTCGGTTAATGTGCTTCAACCGGGTGATAAAGTTCCAGACCAAATGAAAGAGAAACTCCAGCAAACCTATAAGGAAGATGCCACATCTCGTGCAGGAAATGCTCAAAAGATCCAAGACCGCGGTCCACTGCAACCCATAGTTGATATGGTGCCCAGCAATTTCTTTTCTTCAGCATCCAGTAACAGGAATATGCTCCAAGTCGTTTTTGTTGCCATTTTTGTTGGAATTGGATTGATCCAAATTCCGAAAGATAAAGGGAAACCCGTTTTGGATTTCTTTGAAGGTCTGAATGGTGTGGTGATCAAACTGGTGGATCTTATCATGCTCATGGCCCCAATAGGTGTTTTCGCATTAATTGCCCAAACCATCAATAAAATTGCCGGTGATAATCTTTCCCAAGTTTTAGAATTACTCGGCGCCTTAGGATATTATATGATTGCAGTTATTCTAGGACTCATTATCCATGCAGGAATTACCTATACCGGACTTTTGAAATTTATGTCGAAAATGCCACTAAAAACTTTTTACAAAGGTATAGCGCCTGCACAGCTTTTGGCATTTTCAACCAGTTCAAGCGGTGCCACTTTGCCAGTTACCATGGACTGTTGTGAAGAAGAATTAGGTGTTTCGGAAGAAGTCTCTTCGTTTGTTCTTCCCCTGGGAGCAACCATCAATATGGATGGAACAGCCTTGTATCAGGCCGTGGCTGCAGTTTTTATTGCCCAAACTCTTGGAATGGGACTTGGAATTGGTGCACAACTCACCATTATTTTAACAGCAGTACTGGCTTCTATAGGTACAGCAGCAGTACCCGGCGCAGGTATCATCATGCTGGTGATCATTTTAGAAGCGGTGAACGTCCCAAGTGCAGGGATTGCATTAATTCTTGGTGTGGACAGAATTCTTGATATGATGCGAACAGTAGTGAATGTAACAGGTGATGCGTCCATAGCTGTCATCGTGGCGGATTCAGAAGGGCAATTGACCATTCCCAATAATTCTTAAGTTTTAAAAAATAAATTAGTTTTATTTTAAAATAAAAAACCTAATATATTACCAGATTTTTGAAAGTTTAACGGGCGGGTTCTGTATTTTTTTGGATCTATACTCATAATTGGGTGCTGTACTTCGGTGTCAAAAAACAGGCCTTCTCTGCAATTGCCGGGTCAAGGAAGTTTGCTGTCTTCGAGAGGCTCCCTTCATTCATTAAACAAAGAATGGTCCCAAAAAAACAATCTGCCCGTTTTTTATTCCACTGCCGATAAAATCTGGTTAATTCGTGATTGGCTCCCTCTTATTCTCAATTTCACTCCGTTTTCTTCATATTCCCTTTTTAAAACGTCCACACCTTCCTGCGCATGGGCAATGGTCTTACCCTGATCATAGGAAAATTCAAGATCAATAGTCTGAAAATTTTCCTCCATTTTTCCAAGAATACGTGACTTCAATTCCGATAATCGCAAATGTTGCTGAGCAGAGACGGTAACTGAATTAGGAAATTCTCGTTGCCTTTTTTCAATCATATTTCCATCAGATATTAAGTCCACTTTATTAAGAACAAGAATTTGTGGGATCTCCTGGGCTCCCATTTCTTTCAAAACATTCTCTATGGTTTGAAAATGATCTTCAATCTGTGAAGATGAAATATCCAACATAACAAGGATCAAATCCGCTTCCAATACTTCCTTTAAGGTACTCTTAAAAGATGCCACAAGATTATGAGGTAATTTCCGGATGAATCCAACTGTATCGCTTAAGAGAATTGGATGGGTTTCATTTATTTTTATTTGGCGAACAGTTGTATCCAATGTGGCAAACAACTGATCCTGTATATACACATCAGAGCCCGTTAATGCTTTAAATAAAGTAGATTTTCCCGCATTCGTATAGCCCACTAATGAAACCCGGAATTCAGATTGTCTTCTATAACTTTGTGTATCCCGTTCCTTTTCGATCCGTATTAATTCTTTTTTTAATTTAGAGATGCGTGTTCGGATCAAACGGCGATCGATTTCTATCTGGGTTTCCCCCATTCCTGCTCGTGTTCCTATACCGCCCATCTGTCGTTCCAGGTGCGTCCACTGGCGAGTAAGTCTCGGGAGTAAATATTCCATATAAGCTAAATCAACTTGGGTCCGTGCTTCCTTGGTTTTTGCGTGTTTATGGAAAATATCTAGAATAAGACCACTGCGATCCAATACCTTCACATTATCAGAAATTTTATGATAGTTCTTAATTTGGGCAGGACTCAATTCATCATCAAAAACAATGAGCTTTACACCCAATTCCTTCGCCTGATTAAGGAGTTCTTCTGCTTTCCCCTTTCCAATAAAGGTTGCAG
>CAJWPW010000177.1 GCA_913045415.1 uncultured Fidelibacterota bacterium
CTTGGGCAGAGCCATTTTCATTCCTATTGGCACCGATAAATTGGATCGATGTCTGCTCGCCATGAAATCCACTATGTTTGCGAAGTTTATCCATGAATTGTCTTCTATTCATAACTCCTGACCTTATTATGGATTGCACGAATGAGGCATGATCCATAGCCAAAATATGATAATTAGTAATTGAATTATCGTTACTAGATGTATTAGCTGAATTCACGTTTGTAATGATTCGCATACCTTGTACGTGGGGACCGATCAATTCCTGGTTCAATGTGGCCATATCCAACCAATTCTCATTTCCAAAAAGCATGGTTTTCAAATTATACATGGGAAATTGAGTTCCTACATAGGTGAGTTCATCTTGTCTAATGGGAATATACATGGCATGGATAGTTTCAAGAACCACTTTGGCAGAATCCTTCCTATCCATTTTCTCTTCTTCTTCAGGAATTTTATAGAAATCCGTTACATCCACGTCAAAAAGCGCATCTAAACTGTCAATTGTTAAGTTCATAGCATCTTCATAGGGATCTTTTTCCGGCAAAAGTGTCCATGCTGTTTTTCGAATGGATTTGAATTGGCGTAATATATTTTCCGGTTTTTCAATATACCATTCCGTTGCCACCGGGTCCACTCCCAATTGGCGACATTCCTCTAAAAAATGATCTGTCATGGCTTTTGATTTTCCATCACCAGGTGATAATACAGCGATATTTTCGAATCCCAATTCAGTGATCATCATCTGGGCAGTACGACGAGCAATAGTTCTGGAAGACGGTGATAAAAAGAAAAGGTTTGGAGCAATGTCAGACAGTCCGGGTGACCCTGAATTAGGTATCAAGATAGGTAAAGAAGATTTGAGCCCGGCCAAGGTCAAAACCTCTTTTTCTAATAGTGGACCAATAATACCAATAATGTTTCGATCAGAATGGAGCGATTTCACAATTTGTAAGGTATTCACGGCATCTCCTTTTGAGTCGAAAACCAGGAATCGTATGGAATGTACAGAGGATATATCGTCCAGATAATCAGCCAGTCCTAATAGATAAGATTGGCCTAACTCTTTTTCAGGTCCCGATAAAGGGACTATGACCCCTAGAGTCACTGAGCGGGGAAAACTGCTGGGTTTTGTATTTTTTATTGTTGAATATATGTGGAAAAAGGATTGTGGAAAAACTTGCATATCTATTCCATTTAAAGCGAGGGAGAAATCATATGCATCTCCGTTTATCCAGGATAGGTATGCACGAGCCAAGTTAATAATTGCACGATTTGTTGGATTTTTTTCCCTGAAAAGGGTTCCCTCTATTCTTTCCTCTTTTAGCCCATTGCCTATACAAATGATAAGTCGTTGGTCTATATCACTCAATTGAAGAGAATCTTTAGCTGTTGATCGAATCGATAAATACTTTTGGAACGCTTCGCTATTTTTTCCTTGAGATAAGGCGATATCCCCCATCAAAAGTAACGTGTGGTTCTGGTAGGGAGATCCAGGAAAATTCGAAAGGACGGATTTAGCAGACCGAACTGCATCTTGCCATTTATTTTGTTGGTATTGAGATTTGGCTAACATGAGTTGAGATGCGGGATCCCGATAATCTTTATCTGTGATTAGGATGGATGAAAAATATTTTTCTGAAAGACGATATCTTTGTTCCTTGTAGGTTTGAACTGCTACATCGAATTTTTCATAATAGGACAAGGTGTCAAACCCATCTGCCTTTAGAAGATTTAGAATTAAGATTAAGAATATAAATTTAGGAAATTGCATGATTTATCTGGAATAAAACCGATATGAAATTATAAACTCTAACACATGGATGGAATAATTGGTTTCACTGTTTTTTCCAGCATATTATGACCTTCCAGCCCTCATCTGCAATGAAGATAGATTAAACTGGCGAGAAACAAAACTATATTTTATTTATTAATGAACGTTAGCTTGCCATTCTCAAATTGATAATAGACTTTTTTCCCCATTTCAGCCCCGTACACCCATTGTTCGGACATGCCATGACGGCTGGATGTATGATTCAATTCATCCGGATTCCCAATTGAAATTCTAACTTGTCTTTCAGTCATTCCTATTTCAATTTCTTTATTCAAAACTTTATCAGTCATTTCTTTGCCCCATTTCCGGGGCAATGGATCCGATGTATAGTAGTGATCCTGTACCCCCGCACGGCCTTCTTCTCCATTATATCGAACAAATCCATCCAATCCATTTTTAGCTTTTATCTTTAACCACACAGGATGACCATAATCCCGATTCTGATATGGGTGAATATCCAAAACAGTTACAGATTCGAATCGTTTAAAATCATAATCAGCAAAAGAAAAGAATCCTTTGAAGTCCAAGGTATTGTTCAGCCAAATAGTTTTCCCAATCATGGCTTTGGCTTCGACAAGTGCATCATTAAATAGAATATAACTTGGAAATTCAGGAATCTCGCCATCATCAAAATTGAACAACATTTTATAGCGGCGATCTTTCTCATCTTTAATGATCAAAAAATCATTTTTCCAGGTTTCATACGTTCCAAGGATTGTATAGGATTTATTCTGGAACTTATGGTAAGGACGAAACTTTTTTTTATAAAGTTTTGACCAAACACGATTAAAACTGGCTGTTCGTTTGTATTTATCATCCAGATCAACAAAATAGATCGTTTTCCCTGTCCACGGATTGAGGGAAACTTGAATCTCAGGTTTCTGGAAATAGGAGCAAGCAGACAAAAATACTGCTGCGGTGATTATTGTAATCTTGCTTGGCATTATGGGGCAGAATTTGAGCCTATTTATTAAAAAAGAAAACCCCACAAAAGACTGGTTTCCAAAAACACCACTATAGAGGTTTTCCTTTTTTCCATTCACCAACAATTTTTTTTCCATTTGAGTTAATAAATGTTCCATGCCCGTCCATTTTGTCATCTTTAAACTCACCAATATAACTGGTTCCATTTTTATATGTGAATGTACCCATGCCATGAAAGTTATCGTCCATAAAATCACCTACAAATTTGTTGCCATTTGAGTAAGAAAATATTCCTGAACCATTTTTCATGCCATCCAAAAACCTCCCGCTATAACTATTCCCATTTTGATATGAATATATCCCTTTACCTGACATTTTACCACTTTTCCAATCGCCCACATAGGTCTCTCCGTTTAAATAAGTGAATGTTCCTTGGCCTTCCTGTTTATTATTTTTCCACGCGCCATCATAAAGGCTTCCGTTCGCATATTGGAAAGTACCATTACCATGAAGGTAATCATCTTTAAAATCCCCCTCATATTTGTTTCCGTCTGAATAAATTAAAGTGCCATTACCGTTCATTTTGTCATTTTCCCAATCGCCTTCATACTTATCCCCAATAGATGAAATGAAAATGCCCTTTCCTTCCATTTTACCATTTTTATAATCACCTTCGTACTGGTCACCAAAAAACGTAATATCAATGCCTTGCCCATCCTTCTGATTATTTTTCCATTCACCAACATACTTATCTCCATTTGAATAAATGAGCGTGCCTTGACTGTCTCTTTTATCATTTTTCCAATTACCGTCATAAGTATCACCATTTTTAAAGGTATAAATACCCTGGCCTGACATTTTGTTAT
>CAJWPW010000178.1 GCA_913045415.1 uncultured Fidelibacterota bacterium
TCCACAGATAATTTAGGCACAAAACGACCTTTCCCTCCATTTTTGACGTCATCATCTCCCCCCATAGTAAAATTCGGTAAATCCCCATAAAACTTTCCACCATTGAAAGTCGTTCCACTGCTTTTACTCATGACCAAATTAATGGTACTCCAGGCGTGATCCGTCCCATCTCCATTATTCCCAATGGTTCTTCCAAAATCTGATGATGTAAAGGTCGCCACTTTGTCATCCACACCCATTTCTTCCAATGCTTTTTGGAATTTCCACAGTGCAAGACTTAATTCTCGAAGAAGAACAGGATGTTCCTCGGGCTGATTTCCATGAGTATCGAAACTTCCAAAATTGACGAAAAATATTTGACGGTTGAAATTCATTTTGGAACTGGATGATCCCAGGTGGATCAATTGTGCAACAGCTTCTAACTTTTCGATCAGGTCACCATTCAATTCCTCCTCCATACCTGTTTTAGCTTTTGTTGGAATTGAAAATAGACTTTCCCCGTAAGAAGCAGTTGAACTGAAAGTTTTTTTATGATTTGAATTCCAATAGGTTTGTAATAGATCATCTAAATCGAGAGATCCCTTGAGCATCTGGTTGTATACTTTTCTAAATGGGTCGCTTCCCGGATTATTTCCATAAAGTGTTGAAAAAAGATCTCGACGGCTGGAATAGACAGCATTGTCGGAATCTTTTTTCATGTCCCAATAAGTAGTGGTTTGATCCGGACTGAACAGTATAGGCTTACTATTAACTCCGGTCATCAGACGGACTTGACCATTGAAAGAAACATTAAGCCCCATCACACTATCATTGTTGATCCCAGACCAGAGATCGGCCAATCTTCCAGCCCATCCTGTCGTGTTAAGATCGTCTGCTTTGCCAGTATAAATGATGCGTCTTTGGTGGTTGTGTGCAAACAAAAAAGATGGTTTTTTCTTAGCGGCATTCTGAAAATCAGTCTTCCCACTGAGTGGCTCAACAAGAGTTCCAATATTACCAACCAAAGAAGCTTTCCCATCTTCTAGCAACCTCGCCAATTCAGGCATCATTGCATTAACCTTCACTTCCGAAATCGATGTCAGGGGATAAGAACCTCCCAGGTAGGCAGCCGAATCACTCCCTGAATCGTAGTACGGATTGCCTGAACCTTGATTTAAGGTTCCTATACTTGGAAGTGTTTTATCGCTGTCGGCGACCGAGAGATCCCCCCTTCCATTGTTATAAACTGTCCATTGAGAATTCCCAGAACCTGAAGCAGGAACAAATGAATTCCAGGCATCATTTCCTCCATTCAAGAAGATACATACCAATGCTTTATAGCCTGAAAAACTTGGAGCAGCTGCTTTCAATCCTAACTGTGGCATACCCATCATCGATAGACCCGCCAGACCGGACTGCAAAAAATTTCGTCTTTTCATATAGTTTATTTTTGAATCATAAAAAAACTCGATGTAACCATGAAGCGAATTGCATCAGAAATGACATTTCTTGCTTCCTTTGCATTAAACTTTTTCCCCCAATTCATATTCATTAAATGAGTTGTCAAGGCCGTATAATATTCTGAAGGCATTTCTCCTCCCATAAGTTTTTTATCAAGGTGCTGTAGTAATGATTGAATTGCAGCCTTTTTCTTTTCTGAATCATTAATGTTATTAAAATCTCCGTTTGTATCACCGTCCAAAGCATATTCAAAAATTTGTAGTTCACTATCGATATTGATGTAATAATTTTGTTTTGAGTGATTTCGACCAGAAGCAAAATCCTTTAAGGTTGTATTATTTTCCAAGATTGCATTTTTTTCATTGGTATTGAGTGAGGACCTGATAAGGTTGTGAAATTTGATTAAGACAGTATCACTTTGAATTTGAAATTCAGGTGCCACCATACTGTTGGAAATGAAATGAGAATCTGCAGGAACGAAATCGGACGCAAAGAAATTAAATACCGTTTCAGATCTTAATGGCGATTGTCCGATAATATTTTCTAGATAGAAAAATTGATAAACACCATTCATTGTTGCATTTGTTCTGCTTTTCCAACCATCCAGTGGCTTTACATCAAAAGCTCTAAGGAATTGGGTCAAAGCTAATAAGGGCTCTTTAGGTTTTCCATAATTCCCATCACTGCTGTATTCCGTCTCTCTTGCTTCACCGTCCAGCAAAACAGCTTTTACAACTTCTTTTAAATTTCCCCGAATCCCAGTCCCATCATTATTGAAAATCCCTGCAACTCTGCTGATATAAGCCGATGAAGGATTAGAAGTAACGAGTCTTGTGATTAAATGCCGTCCCACATGTGGGCCTACATTTTGATGCTGAAAGATGATTTCTAGAGCTTGATCAAGGTCTGATGGTTCACTGTTTGATGATCCTTCTGTACCAATCGTAGAACCTAAAAAGGTTTTTGAAGCATATTCATGATGAGTTGAATTAAATTCCATGGGAGAAGACCATTCTTCTCCGTTTGCCCGACTGGTTTTTCCATATTTACTGTTACCTTTGATGTCATAACCTGTCATTACTTTGGCAAGTTCCTCAACATCATTCTGTGTGTAGGAAGCAATAGGATCCCCATTTGAATCCTTAACCATTGAACCATCCTGATTCATTTTCCAAAGCCCTATTGAAAACAACTGCATCAATTCTCTGGCAAAATTTTCATCAGGGTGGGTATTGGAAGAAGAATTGAATTTTTTATTTCCTTGATGAGAAAGAAATATTCCCATTCCTGGACTTCTTGAAACTTCTCCCATCAAAGTCCTGAAATTCCCAAATGCATACTTTGCCAAGATATCGTAGTAGGATGCCAAAGAATCTCCCCTAAATCGAGTTCTTTGCTTACTTCCTGATATTACCATCAATTCACTCAATGCCAATGCTACTCGTTGTCGGAGCTGGTCTTTACCATGGAGTGCATTCTCAAACCAGGCTGCAGTTTGGTAATCGCTTGTTCTACCGTGAAAATTATTATTAAAGTCTGAATCTGATTCGTATGTACTTGGTTCAGACATTTTTGCAATGGCTTTATACTTCTGCAGATGAGATTGGTGAGAATCTGTTGAACTATCGTAAGCGGAACTAGAATTTAGTTGTTTTTCAATCCATTGGGTCAAACCTAGAGATTGAACCTCATTCATATCATCTTCTGTGGGTCCATAAGTGGCCTGTTCTAAAATGCGGAACGCTTGAGCTGTACTAACATCTGAACTTGTAGCTTGAACCAAATCTTTATCTTGTCTTTTGCAGCCTGCAATTAGGATCAGTAAAAATAAGATATATAATATTTTCAATATAACTCCGTTAAATTAGTTTGATGTATTGTAATTGTAACGTATTACACAATCTTCTCGCTAGAGTTTTTGGAACTCATATATGCTGAATTGTACAAAAATTATTTATATTTTTGATCATTTTGATCTTTAGTGAAAAAGAATGTTATCTTGTTTTTGTCAGAGAATAAACTGTTAAACAGGCAGGGTTGTCAGTCTATGTCCATTTGCTTTAAGCTGTTGACAAAAAAAGCTTATATGTTCAGGTCCAATTTCACAACACTATTTTTATTTGATTTTGACGATTAATATATTTTCTGTGCCATATGAAGACGGT
>CAJWPW010000179.1 GCA_913045415.1 uncultured Fidelibacterota bacterium
TGCAGATTACCGATGAGCATGAAGGTATTATGGTTTTGCCAGATGATCTGAATCCCGGTGATGATTTCATGACAGCCTATGGACATAAGTATTTATCTCTAGAATTAGATATTACTCCGAACCGACCGGACGCATTTTCTCATCAAGGTGTGGCACGAGACATTGCAGCTGCAACTAATCGTGAATTCAAAGCACTTGCTATTGAATCAGTCCAAGCTAAAGGCAACGAATCTTTATCCATTTCCATGGAAAATCCAGATGATTGCCCACGATATATCGGAGGAATTGTTAAAAATGTAAAGGTGGGTTCCAGTCCAGAATGGATGGTTGAAAAACTCAAGGCGGCTGGACAAAGAAGTATTAATAATTTGGTGGATATTTCAAATTATGTTTTACTTGAAATGGGGCACCCAACCCACATTTTTGACTATGATAAACTCAATCAAAAAGAGATTTTAGTACGTCGAGCAAAAAAGGGTGAAAAACTCACTACTTTAGATGAAGCAGAACATGAATTAAGTGAAACAAATTTACTTATTACCGATGGAAAAACACCAATTGCCCTGGCGGGCGTCATGGGTGGACTCGATACAGCAGTTTCAGATGAAACAACAACTGTCTTAGTCGAAAGTGCTTATTTTGATCCTGTGACTACCAGGAAGAATGCAAAAAGCGTACAAATGAGTACCGATGCATCCAAGCGATTTGAACGTGGCGCAGATCCTGATGGTGCAGTTAATGGATTCTGTCGTGTGGTTTCTCTTTTACAGGAATTAGCTGGTGGTGAATTGGTCTCTGATATGGTGGATGAATACCCTAAAAAGATCACAGCAACCAAAATTAGTTTGAGAAGATCTGAATTAGATCTGATCATGGGCATTGCAGTTGATTCTGCAGATATTAATCGTATTTTGGAAGCGCTTGGTTTTGAGTCTACACATACGGGAAATAATTGGACATGCACACCACCATCTTATCGACCAGATGTAGAAAGAGAAATAGATATCATCGAAGAGATTGCCCGCATGATAGGTTTTGATTCAATTCCTTCTGATGAAAATATTTATGGTGAATTTCGTTATGAACAGCCTGATCCGGAATCTAAGATTGAACCAATTCGATCTACTCTAGCCGGCTTTGGATTTCATCAGATTTATTCTAATTCTTTACAGAATGAAGCGGTATCGGGATTATCCGGAAAAACATCGGTAAAAATGATGAACCCATTGAACAGGGAAATGGCTTATCTCCGGACAACTTTATTGCCTGGCCTCATGAAAGCGGCTGACTTTAATATAAAAAATGGATCACCCAGTATCAGGCTTTTTGAATGTGCCAATGTACATGAACAAACATCAGATGGAATTGAAGGAATACATGAATATCGGCATTTAGCTGGCATTATTTTAGGGGAAGAAGAACCAGCGTCTATTCATAGCGATGCATCCGAAGAAGATCTTTTTACTTTGAAAGGTTATATATCCGGTTTATTTAGCGGTAAGTACCGGATGCGGATTGAATTGGAAAGGGAAGAGCATCCTGGATTTGATTATGCACAAACGATATTTATTAACCGACAAAATGTTGGTGCTATGGGAAGATTGTCGTCTGACTGGATTCAAAAAATGGATCTGGATATAGAGAATGTTTGTGGATTTGAGATCAACCTTGAACCCATCTTGAAAATGATAGGCGGCAAAAAGCAATTTAAGCCCATTACTACGTTTCCAAAAATTCAACGGGATGTCAATCTGGTGATGAATGAAACTCAAATAGTGGGTCCAATAACAGACATGATGTTGAAAAAAGGTAGAAATCTCATTATCAATGCAAATCCTATAAATATCTTTAATGATGAAGTTGCATTGGGAAAGGGAATGAAAAGTGTCACCTTTTCCATTGAATTCCAGCACCATTCTAAAACACTTGAAGATAAAGATGTAACTCCTGTTATTAACGAAATTATCCGTGTTGCTGAAAAGGAGTTTCTTGCTAAATTAAGGACATGAAAAATCTAGAGTTACTGAACAAACTTGAAATTAATGTCCGAGATTTGGTCTCTTCCTTAAAACGAGAAAGAGAAAAAAATGCCGATTCTGAAAAAGCAGTTCATGAATCTATGAAACTTTCCCAGATTGAAGAAAAAGTAAGAAACCTGATCAACCTAGTCGATCAATTGGAGCAACAATAATATGAGCGATGAAAGTAACCAGGTATCTATATCCATTTTTGGACAAGAATATTCTGTAAAAGCACCTGCAGATCCAGAATATATTAAAAAGATCGGCGAATACTTAGATGGCAAAATGAGAGAAGTTCAGGCGGGATTTACAACAACTCAATCTTCTACACGTATCGCTATTTTGGCGGCCATGAATATCACAGACGAATTGTTTAATTCACGACAATCAACTGGTACGGAAGACTCAGAAGTTGAAGAAAAGATTTCCACCTTGATCGAACTCATCGAAGAAACTATTTAAACTTTAATCCTACCTATGTCCGAACCATTAATACTTTCCGGTAAGGATGTTAGTCAATCTGTTTATAAATCCCTTTTAAACAGAATTTCAATTTTAAAAGATCAAAATATCACTCCTGGACTTGCGGTCGTTATTGTGGGTGAAGATCCAGCATCCCAGATTTATATTCGTTCGAAAACGAAAAAGTTCAAACAATTAAATCTTAATACGGAATCATTCAAGCTTCCAGACTCAACATCAGAAGATGAATTATTGAAACTTATACATGCTTTAAATAAAAATGATCAATTCCATGGCATTTTGGTACAATTACCCTTGCCCAGACAAATTGATTCACAACATGTTTTAGAAACCATTGATCCAAAAAAAGATGTGGATGGGTTTCATCCTGAAAATGTAGGACTTCTTTCCATAGGCAGACCAAGGTTTGTTCCCTGTACACCAAAAGGGATCATGCGCATTTTATCTCACTATAATATAGATTTAAAAGGTAAACATGTAGTAGTGGTGGGGAGGAGCAATATTGTCGGACGGCCCATTTCTATATTAACAAGTTTAAAGCAGAAAGGAGCTAATGGTACAACAACTATTTGCCATTCTGGAACACCTGATATCTCCCAGTTCACAAAATCTGCTGATGTAATAATTGTTGCTCTAGGTGTTCCCCAATTTCTTACAGGTGAAATGCTTAAAGATGGTGCCGTCGTTATAGATGTTGGAATTAACCGCATCGATGAAGATACGGAAAAAGGATACAAACTTGTGGGTGATGCTCATTGGGAGAGTATTTCTTCTAAAATTTCTGCCGCCACACCTGTTCCTGGTGGTGTTGGGCCCATGACCATTGCCATGCTTGTAGAGAATACCGTGGAAGCGGCTGAAAATTCAGTATAACAAGAAATTTAGCCTACGTAAATTTTCATCTATAATGCGCCCGTAGCTCAGCTGGATAGAGCGCATGCCTCCGGAGCATGAGGTCGTAGGTTCGAATCCTATCGGGCGTACTCGAGAATAATACCATTTCTCTCTCAATAAAAGCCTCACTTAATTGTGGGGCTTTTTCTTTCATACCTTATCATATTTAATCATCTATTACCTAAAATGGGATACAAAAAGGT
>CAJWPW010000180.1 GCA_913045415.1 uncultured Fidelibacterota bacterium
CAGGCCATTCGTGTCACCATCCACTGAAACATCAATACCTATCTGAATAGTCGTATAATCTGAAGGAATCTTGATGGTTGTGGCGGAAAGGATGGATAGAATAGTTAAAAATAGAAATATTTGTTTCATAATAACCTTTTTAGCATTCTGTAATGTAAAGAATATATTTTACTTATTCCATATCGGTAAAATCCCTAAACATATCCAAATCTACACATCCTCCCACAAACAAAAAAACCCACGAATGTGGGGCTTGATGTTGTAGAAAGGGTAAATCTATTTTAGTAATACCATCTTCCTTGTCTGTACAAACTCACCAGCACGAATCTGATATAGGTAGACTCCCGCACTCACTGGCTGCCCTGCACTGTTATTAGCATTCCATTGTACTGATTTGTAGCCGGCACTTTGCGGACCATTCACAAGGGTCTTGATCCTTCTTCCCATCATGTCGTAGATGGTGACGTTGATCATGGCATCTTCCGGAAGGTCATAGCGTAGAGTTGTCACGGGATTGAATGGATTTGGATAGGCCGGATAAAGGTTGAATTTTCTCGGTAACTGTGAAACACCAGCACTCAAATTATCACCCGTATTCAGATGTACAGGAATGGAAGTGGCATCACCACTGGTTAAGACTAAAACATGACCAACATACACTGTATCATTTTCCAATTCTTCTGTAATGACTGTAATGCTGATTTGATCACTTTCTCCTGCTTCCAGCCAGCTATAGGAACCGGAAACTGCTAACCAATCCGGAACAGGAATCAAATCTCCATCCCAATTAGCACCGGAAATGTTTCCATCATGTCCATTTCCGCTGGCGTCAGAAAGTGTTGTCCCACTCATGAGCTTGACTGGATAAAATGCTTCCAAATCATTCGCTCCTGAATAACCGTCATGATTGTAATTCAAATTGAAACTCTGGCCACCGGAATATAGGCCTTCTACATCCATGTTCGATAATGCAACAGATAAAATTCCCACTGCATCAATGGATCCGGAAAAATAATTAACATGATCCCGCATATCGGCACCGAGATATGAATGGATGTTACCATCCAGATTCACCAGTCCACCGGAACTGCTGGAAACTTCGGAACCATCCACGCACATCCTTCCGCCGTTAATGGTTTCATCCTGCACCAAAACGACATGATGCCAATTTCCATCATTGACCGATCCCGGCGATGAAACAGACCAACGGTATCCATCCGAATATGTCCAAAAATTTAATCGGCCATCTCCATTGACATTTAATTGGTATTCACCGTTAAACCCACCATTGCGCTGCTGGATAATCACTTCATTTGTTTCTGTTGTCTTTATCCACAATGTGATGGAAAAATCTCCTGCACCGCTTAACAGATTTGCACCAAGATCAACAAAATCATCTTCACCATCAAAGGATAAATAGCCCTCACCATTCAATTCATAGTCTACATCTAGTTCATAACTCAAAACAGACCCATCATCTCCGGAATTTGAAATTTCTCGCTCAACAACCATGACAGTATCCAAAGGAAGGGTCAGTTCAATGACTGACGTATCAACGACCAATTGTGGGATGGCTGAATTGTTGATGATAAAAAATGAATTATTTATATCGAAAAAGACATTATTCAAACTTTTCACCATGATCCTGCAACCATCACTCGTAGGAACAACGGGTACAGTTATGTCCTCATTCCCGTCATTGGAAGTTGCTGCATCCAGGACGATATCAAAATTTTCGCCACCATCAATAGAGAGATAAATTCCAACGATGGGACTGTTGACTCCGCTAGCATTGTTCGTATTGGCTACAGCCCACATGATAGTTTCGGTAGTACCTGTCTCCCATGTAACCGCATCAGCCTGCGATGTAACCCGAAACGGCCCTGCATCTTCCACCACATTCAAAAGTACATTATCATAGCTGAAACCACCGGAAACCGGATCATTATCCCTTACCAGCAGACGCATATTTATTTCCCTGGCAGCAAAGGGCAATATTTCAATATTTCCTGTCGAATAATTGTTGTCTAACAGGCTTGCCATTTGTGGAAAATATCGAACATTTCCATCCACTTTTGCATCCACGCTGCAAAATAGTGGACCGGTATCTTCCGGAAAGTCCGGCGGACTGAAGGCAACATCAGAAACATCATTCTGTTCCCAGGAATAGGTTAAGTTTTCGCCATTTTCATCTTCGGCACTTCCTTCCAGTACAAATGGCGTTTCCATCGGAATAGTGATAATATCAAAAGGCAGGTTTACTTCCGGTGGCAAATTATCAGTCGGGATTCTCGTAAAACCCCGTTGATATAGATATGAATTGCCGCCAAACATTTCCTGCTGATATTTGATGGCGATATCGATGGTATGTGACGAATATTGATCACCACCACTACCTGGGAGTGTATTACTCCGAGAACACATAATTGTACCGCCAAATGAACATCTCCAGCCACCTTCTGAAGTACAATTATGGGATGAACCTAAGTTGTGCCCTATTTCATGATTAAAAATTTCGTAATACGACAGATTCGCAGAAGTAGAGCCGGGTACATAGGCCAATCCACCACCATACCCAACATTAAATACAGCTCCGTATTCCCAGTTCAGTAATCCAACAGGTGCGTTATATCCACCAGTGCCAACAGTCTCATTGAGATGATTTAATACGAGGGGTAACTCGTCATACATATTATACTGGGTAAAATCTGCCGGCGTGGGATTGTCATCGGTGTAAATCAATACATCACTATCTTCAATCAACTCCAGGCGAAAACTCAGTTCTCGAACCCAAAGGAGATTCACTTGATTCACCATGGCATTCATCCAGGTAAGACCCCCAAAAACATTGCCGCCCCCCACTTCATTATTAGCTTCAGCCGTTAAGATACCGGCAAATCGAAATGTAACCAATGTATCCCCGATTGAATAGCACGGTTCGGCCTCACCCACGCAGGATGGGAAGTTTCTTGTGGTTCTACTGCTTGCTCCCCCTTCTCTTTCTATTGCGTCATCATTTTCGCATTGTGCACAGTTGCGAGAAACAGGTGCACCCATTTCTGTTTTGGAGATACGATATAAATCCATGCCGTCTTTTACAGGGTCAATAAAAACGGTGCCATCGCTTCCTAAGATCATTCCTTTGATTTTATCCTTGCCCACGGTCACACTCACCCTCTCGCTAGGATTTTCCAAACCGATGCCAGTGTATGTTCTTATCTCAGGGTATTTTTTAATTAATGACGGGGGCATCACCGGCGAATAAAACATCCGGAATTTTTTTAAGGAACCGTTCAACGATGGCATTGAGATTATGATATTAGAATTAGCATTCAGTTTCATGGGTGGACATTCGCTCAAAACCTGTAATATTTTGTCTGACTCTAAAACGACTTGGTCATTTTGAATTTGGCTCGCAAGTAGAATGGACAGGAATGGTATTATTCTTAAGAGTTTCATCCGTTGCTCATGATTAAAATACTTTATGAAATAATCGCCCAAATCTACCCATCATACCCCAAACAAAAAACCCCACTAATGTGGGGCTATTTACAACCTCGACCTAAATCACTACATTCACATTCATTCCCATCTACATCA
>CAJWPW010000181.1 GCA_913045415.1 uncultured Fidelibacterota bacterium
TAGTCTTCACCATGGATCACCGCCTGGAATCGCCCTTCCTGCTCCCGGCACCATTCTCTAGCCGCATCCCGCAATTTTCCCGAGCCATGCCCCGTAATGATCTTTATAGCTCGGATTCTGCCTTCAAAAGCAGATTGGCTGACAGTGGTTTCTAACATTAAAATAGCACTCTCAATGCTATAATTTGAATGGCCAATATCGATGATCTTTAATTTTTGGTTACGCATAACAGGCATATATTTTACGATTTTTGAGTTAACTTTCAGATTCATTCTAAACTAAAAATGGCCCTAAATCACACGCCACAGTTTATACTCGCATCAGACCGGTCAATTCTTGTGAAATTTGGACACGAAATTTCAGAAGAAATTCACCAGCGAGTTTTTGCTTTTACTGATTTTGTATTAAATAACCAAATAAAAAGTGTAGTGAATATTCATCCGGCTTATTCATCTGTTCTCTTTACCCTTGATCTAAACGCCGATTTAAATGAAACACTTTCTCTAATAAAAAAATCCTGGGAAGCATCACCACAAACGGAAATACCCGAGGTGCGTCATGTGGAAATTCCGGTTCTCTACGGGGGTGAATTTGCTGAAGATATGGACCGAGTAAGTCGGCACACCGGTTTAAATCAGAGTGAAATAATCCAATGCCATGAGGCCGGATCATATAAAGTTTATTTTACGGGGTTTTCACCTGGATTCCCTTATATCGGCGGTATGGACCCATCACTGAGCACACCGCGTTTAACCACGCCACGGAAGCAAGTTCCAGCCGGCTCAGTAGGAATTGCTGCAAAACAAACAGGGGTCTATCCCCTTTCCTCACCTGGTGGCTGGAACTTGATCGGGCAAACACCCATTAAGTTATTTGACTGGCTTCACCCAACTGATCTGCAACTACGCATGGGAGACAGCATCAAGTTTAATTCTATAACCAAAGAAGAATTTGTCCAGCTAAAAGAAAATGTCACTTGAAATATTAAAAGCAGGATTACAGACATCCGTTCAAGACCTAGGTCGGTTTGGCTCTGCACACTTGGGCATCTCCGCCTCTGGTGCTTCAGACAATCTTGCTATGCGAATCGGGAATCTAATGGTGGGGAATCCTGAAAACACGACCGCAATTGAGATGACCTTAACAGGCGATACAGTTCTGTTTCATTCAGATGCATTTATAGCATTAGCCGGTAGCATATTCAAAATCGATTTGGATGAAAAACCATTTCCATTCTGGTCAGGAACCTATATACAGGCAGGACAAGTCCTGACTATTGGATCGACCCTGAACGGTGCCCGGTGTTATCTTTGTGTTCGTGGTGGATTGCAGGTTAAAAAAATAATCAATAGCGCATCCACACATTTAACATCCGGGATGGGTGGATTAAATGGAAGCATATTAAAGAAAGGAGACCTGATTGCATTTGGTAATCTGGACAATGTTATACAACCGATTAAAAATATGGAAAATTATCCTTCCACAAACACCACAACAATTCGGGCGACAAAAGGTTTACAGTGGGATTGGTTTGACAACCAAAACAGGAAGCTGTTTTTTGAAAAGGGCTATCAGGTTTCCACCTTATCCAATCGCATGGGATTAAGACTCAGCGGGCAATCTATTTTTTCTTCCAAGGGCAGTGAAATTATCACTGAGGGCATGCCCCTTGGCGCCATCCAAATTCCTGGGGACGGCCAGCCCATTTTATCTTTTGTAGAACACCAAACCACTGGTGGATACCCTAAACTTGCTAATGTAATCAGTGCTGATCTTTACAAAGTAGGGCAATTGAAACCTGGAGATCAGTTTAAATTTCAGTTGATAGATTTTCCTGAAGCAGAAAAAGCACGCCTGGAACAGGAAAATTATATACTATCCCTTAAAGAGCATTGAAGCTAAAATGGACACAACTATTTTTAAATTACCTTTCTTCTTTTTGAGAAAAAGCACATGATTGATATTAACAGTGACATGGGGGAATTAACTCATTTATTCGAAGATAGGACTTATCATCGGCTGATTGATCATGTTACATCCATCAATCTTGCCTGTGGTGGACACGCAGGAAATACTATAATGATGACCGAGCTCTCCAAATTAGCTAAAATGAAAAATGTAAGAATCGGCGCCCATCCCGGATATCCGGATCCAGATAATTTAGGGCGAGCGGTGATGAACATGGATTCCAGAGATTTGACGCAAACCATATTGAAGCAGATTCGTCGCTTAGGTGAAATAGTCTATGCAGAAAACGAAGAATTATCCCATGTAAAGCCTCATGGTGCTTTGTATAATCAGGCCGCAAAAGACAGGGCAATTTCTAGATCAATTGGTGAAGCCGTCCTAAAATTCGATCCCAACCTGGTCATGATTGGATTATCTGGATCTGTCATGCTCCACGTGTGGCAGGACATGGGACTTCAGATTATGGAGGAAGCATTTGGAGACAGGACCTATGAATCGGACGGCAGCTTGCGGAACAGAGATTTGGATCATGCACTCATTACCGACCCTAAAAAGGCGGCGCAACAAGCCCAAATGATAACAAATGAAGGTAAAGTGATATCATTTGATGGTAGTGATATTCACCTCAATGCTCAGACTATTTGTATTCACAGCGATACACCCAATGCATTGGACATTGCAAAAAAAGTCAATGAGTATATAAATAAGGAGTAATTATTGAGAAAAATAATTTTAGGCCGTACCGGCGCTGAAGTATCGGCAATTAGTCTTGGAACATGGTCTTACGGAGGGGCCAACAAAAGTGGAAAATTGCCCGTAGGGTGGGCAGGCCAATCAGATGACGATTCAAAATTAGCCCTGAAACGCGCATGGGAACTGGGCATCAATCACTGGGACACAGCTGACGTGTATGGAAATGGCCGATCCGAACAAATGATTGGTTCCATGTGGGGGTCTATCCCCCGCAAGGATATTTTCATCGCCACAAAGGTTGGCTGGGATCGAGGACATCAAAAGCATTGGTACAATATTGACGTCATGCGACAAAACATGGAGCGATCTTTAATTAATCTGAAAACAGATTGCGTAGATCTCATGTATCTTCACCACTGCAACTTTGGGGAAAATGAAGAATATTTTGATGAAGCGATTGAAGTCATTCGAAAGTTTAAGGAAGAAGGGAAAACAAGGTTTGTCGGTTTATCAGATTGGTCATCTAAAAAAATTATGCAATTCATTGAAAGGTGCGATCCTGATGTAGTTCAACCTCTAAGAAATGTGATGGATGACACTTACGAATCCAGTGGATTAAAAAACTATGTGGATGATCATAATTTAGGGATCTGTTTTTTTTCACCCATTAAGCATGGCTTACTTACGGGGAAATATACTAAGCCGGCACAATTTGAAGATGGAGATTTTCGTAGTCATGAAAAGGCCTTTAGTGATATAGAATTCCTCCAAAAAATGAGAGATAATAAAACATTGTTGGAAGACCGATTTGCAGATCGTCCTAATCCTGTGATGTACGGTGTTGTGGGTGCGCTATTTTCAGATTCGCTAACCGGATGTGCCCTTTTAGGACAGCGTAATGCAGCCCAAGTAGAAATTGCTGCCACTTTGGG
>CAJWPW010000182.1 GCA_913045415.1 uncultured Fidelibacterota bacterium
ATTATACCATCCTTCAGGCCAACTATCCGGTTTACCGTCCCATCCCGGTCTAGGTCATTGGAAGTTGGTACACGGGCACTATTTGGATCTCCATAGGGCACATCCAAATCATTATAGGCCAATGGCTCCCATCCCCAAAAAACTTTACCATCTGGTGAAATTTCACCTCCGAGGGATACGAGCCCGTCACTGATTGCTTTTGCCATCCAGACAGGATTACCATCATCATCCAGAACCGGATCTCCATTTTCGTCTTTTTTGATATATGCATCTATGTGGCTATTGGGTTTTACAGGAATTTCTGCACCAATAAATGGGCCAAATTCATAACCGTAACCCAACCCTTCCCATACAATATCAGTCACCCGATTCCCCGGGCTGGATATTGATCCAAAATTCCAGATTTCTGTGGTTATCTTATTGCCGTTTAGAATGGCTTTTTGCCGTCTTAAAATCTGGTCATCTGCTTGTGCTCTCTTGGCACCAACTTTATCCCGCCAACGGTAGAAATATTCGTGTTCTACAGAATTCCACTCTTTTTCCGGGCCCGCCATTTTCCATTCTTTTGAAAACTGGCGTGGTTTATCCTGGGCCGAAAGCAGGATGAGTGACCATCCCATAATGAGTGTGATTAAAATTGGTTTTTTCATTTTAAAAATCCAGCGAGAATCCAATGTTAATGGAACGAGGTGCTGTATAATATTGGGGTCTTACCTGATATTCGGACCAGGTGTGAACACCGGATTCACCGTAATGATCTACAAATCCTTTGGTTTCTTGGGTGGATTGAGATACGTAAGTATATCCGGCCCGTCCAGTGTCATTAAAAACATATCTTTCATTCCGGCGATCCAACAGGTTATAAATTTTTGTATATACAATATACTGGAATTTGCCCACTTTGAAGTTTTTATGGAGACGCATGTCAATCCGCCATTGCCAGGGTTTTCGGCCTGAATTGGAAAGGGGGACATAATTGGCATCGGGGATATTGGGGGTGTAAGGCCAACCACTGGATAATTTACTGATGAGCCCCAGATTCCAATTTCCCGGGTCACCCACAGATACGATCGAATTCAGAATATGACGTTGATCCCAGGAAAGGGGTACAATCCGTTTTTCTTCTTCTTCTCCGGAGAGGGCATTATAATAAAAAGAACCAGATTTTACACTATTCCCCTCAGTTACTTGGTACGTATAGTCCACAAAAGCAGACGTTTTGGTCACACGGTCATATCGCTTTGTCAGGCTAAATGTAAATCCTTTTACATTCCCATAGTCCTTATTCATATAAATAGCGTAGTTAGAGGGGCCGTACTTTTCTGAATCATATCGAATGGATTGTAAGGCAAGCAAGTCCCGGATATCTTTATAAAATGCGCTCATTTCAAATGCCATTACACCGGTCAGTTGTTGTTGAAGCCCAAATTCATAGAGGACTGTTTTCTCAGGCTTTAAATCGGCATATCCGATTGTAGGGCCTAACCCGGCGCCAAAAATACTCTTTTTGTATAGTCTTCTCAATGTGGGCATTTGATAAAAATGTCCATAAGAAAAGTGTAGAATTCCTTGGTCTGTAATGGGAAATGCCACACCAATTCTGGGTGATATCATTGTTTTGTTCGACGCTTTTTCCTTTTCACCTTCCGGATTCAGGAAGTCAGTGATATAATCTTCATTGGGTTTAAATTGGTCAAACCGTACCCCCACATTGGTGATAAAATGATTATACTCAATTTTATCCTGAAGGTATGCGGAGAAAAAGGTGGATGTATTGTTATAATGGTTGTGGGAAGGGGAATCATTTTCAGGCAGAATGGTTGGTGTGCGATATGTTTGATTATCATAAAGAACGGAAAAGTTTCGCTCATCCAGTTGATCGTTCCGGAAATTAATCCCTGTTTTTACTTCATGGCGATTGGTGACCTGACTGGTGAAATCAAACTTGAAGCTAAATGAACTTGATTTACGGTAGGAATGCCCCCGGTTCGATCCGCCAAAAGAAAAAGTGGATGATGTTGGGGATCCTTTTATCCGGGAGGTAGGCACATATTCAGACTCGTTCAATATCCAATATCGATCCCCGTCTTCAAATTCATTATAGAGAACATATTGTCCCGTACCAAATCGGCCTGCATCATTTTCGTGGACAGCGGTACTCAAATCGATGGGCTTGAACTGATATCCGGCATAATCTGTATTGGAAGCTGAAAATATTGCTTCATAAAAACTCCGTTTCCCCAAAGCGTGGTTCACCCGAAGAGAAAAGTTATTATTTGCTGATTCAGATGTGGATGTACCATCGGGGTTATATTTATAATAATGGGAGTATGATTTTGATTTCCCACCACTATGGAGCATTTGAAGAGAAACCTTTAACATGGGGGATACGCGATAAGTGAATTTCCCCAGCAGATTATTGCTGGTTCTTGGGCTCATGGGGACAAATGTACTATCGCCGTTCATTTCAATATACCAGTCATCAGAGGTTCTAAAATCGGCAGAATCACCAATGGTATGCTCACGAATACCATAATAATACCCTTCGCTGGATGAAAATCGCCCACTGATATTAAACGTAAACTTTCCATCTTTAGACATGAAAGGCATGGGACCGTTTACCGTTCCTTCGTACACTTTGTTTGTAAAAATATTAAATTGATCAATATTGGTGAAAATATCAGTATCGGTAGATTGATGATCTCCCGATTGATAAGAAAGGCTGCCGTGATATTTTTTGCCCCCATCCTTTATCTGGAGATTCACTATACCACTCATGGCATTCCCATATTCTGCATTAAAGGCTCCGCTCACTACTTTCATTTCTTCCAATGCTTTGTTTGAAATATTAATGGCAAGCCCATTGGTAAAAAATGGATTGGCCACAGAAACACCATCTACATAATAGCCCACTTCGTTGGATCGTCCACCCCGAATATGGAGTTCCCCGCCAGCACCCTGGTTTACGCCGGCCTGTGTGGCGAGGACACCTAAAAAGGATTCCACAGGCATAACGCTTATTTCGTCGGAGGTGGTGACTTTTTGAGATGCCGTTAAATCTTTTTGAACTAATGGCCGCTCTGCCACGACGGTCACTTCTTCACCTTCAATAACAGCTTCTGTTAAAATAAAATTTTGATGGGTCGTGCGGTCCAAGCTGATCCGAATATTTTCCACCCGGTAGGATGTGTATCCAATATAGGAAGCCCGTAGGGTATAATTCCCCAGTGGGATATTTAATATTATATATTCACCATCCTGATCTGTGGCTGCCCCGTAAGGTGTGCCTTCTAAAAAGACATTAACGCCAGCAAGAGGATCCCCGGATTTTACATCCGTAACTTTCCCGGAAATCTTTCCTGTATTGGCATAAAGAGTCGAGGAGAAAATGATGAATAATAATATTCGATGCCAATGAAAATGAATAGTTATGGTTCCTTTAGTGATAGTTTAACGACCTTAAAGTGACGGCAAAAATAAAGAACTCTTAATGTATTTAGAAATGGAATAAATTTTTTTTCTTGACCAACTTTATGTGTTGGGTTAAACAAAATATTGGTATTATACTATCAGACTGATTTTATAATAGAAAC
>CAJWPW010000183.1 GCA_913045415.1 uncultured Fidelibacterota bacterium
TATCTATAAATTTGTCCCCTATTAACGATTGGATATAACTATGATGCAAATAAAAGAAGTTGTGGGCGATTTAATTTTGATCGTTCTTGAGGGGCATGAACCTTTAAAAAAAATTGGTATTGAACAGGACAAAATATTTGTCTATGTAAAGGGATACGACGAACATGGCATGTGGATCAGTCATCCTAAATTTTCCGTTCCAAATGTCACAGGAAAAGGCAAGGCTAAAACTAAAAAAGTGGAAGCATCTATCTTGATTCCGTGGGCATTTATCGTATCCATCGCGCATTTTCCCGACGCAGAAGGATTTGATTTTCCCAGCCCCTTCGACCAGCATATCGGATTCGAATAATTCCAGTGTCCGCACCCGCCATTCAAATAACAGGATTAACAAAATCCTTTGGGGATGTTCACGCCCTCCGCGGTGTAGATATGACCATTGAGCAAGGGGAGTTTTTTGGATTGCTTGGTCCCAATGGTGCTGGAAAAACCACGATAATCAATATTGTTACGGGTCTTGTATTTCGAGATGAAGGCAGTACGGAGGTCTTCGGAAAAGATACCGTGAAAGATTTCAGATTTACGCGATCTAAGATCGGGATTGCTGCTCAGGAGTTTTCGGTCGATTGGTTTTTCCCTATCGAAAAGCTACTGTACTTCCAGGCAGGTTATTATGGGCTCACCCAAGAGCAGGCAAAGCCGAAAATTGATGATCTATTTGAACGATTAGGACTAGCCAAAAAACGAGAATCCCGATTGCGACAACTTTCCGGAGGAATGAAGCGTCGGTTCCAGATAGCAAAGGCGCTGGTTCATGATCCGGATATAATCATTTTGGATGAGCCAACCGCTGGTGTAGATGTGGAACTACGACGGGAACTATGGCAGTACCTCCGAAACCTTCACTCTCAGGGTAAAACAATACTTCTGACCACTCATTATATAGAAGAAGCGGAGTTGCTCTGCGAAAATGTAGCCATTATTCATGAAGGGAAAATCCTGAAAGAAGGATCGCCTAAAGATTTAACACGGGAATTGGGGAAAGCAGGTATCACAGTCCAATTGGGAGATGTAGTAAATGGCATGGAGTCCTATTTAAATGAATTCACATTCACCCGAGACGAAAACCGACTTCACTTTTCCGTGAAAGACCCTGATTCCGCTATGCCAGAGATTATTCGGCAATTATCAAAAGCTGATGTTCATATCCAAAGTATTGAGTCTAAAGTTTCATCTTTGGAAGATGTATTTTTGAGTCTGACGGGTAAAGGAATCAACGAATGAATTGGATTGGCTTTGGCACTTTGATCAAACGCGAAGTGGGACGATTCTTTTCTGTGTATCGCCAAACCGTTTTGCCGGGGCTCATTTCATCCGGACTATACATTGTCATATTTGGGTTCACTCTTGAACAACGAATTTCTGAGATTCAAGGCGTCCCATATACCTTATTTATTTTACCGGGTCTCATCATGATGAATACGCTCACCAATGCTACTGCCAACACATCATCATCTATGCTGCAAATGAAATTACTCCAACAATTACCTGATCTATTAACTGCACCGCTGTCTGGGTTAGAAATCTCATTAGCATACATTATTGGTGGAACGGTTCGAGGTGTTGTGAATGGTATTCTGGTTTTAATTTTAGGTGTACTCCTTACTGATCTTCCTGTAGTCAATCCCCTGGGAACTATTGTTTTTATTTTTCTCGTATCATGGGCTTTTGCCAGCATGGGACTTATTTTAGGACAGATAGCAGAAAGCTGGGATCAATTGGCTATGATGCAGAACTTTTTTCTCACACCACTTAGTTTTTTGGGAGGTATATTTTATTCAATTAAAATGCTCCCGGAATGGGCACAAAGTTTGAGTTTTATCAATCCCATTTATTATATGATCAATGGAATTCGGTATACGATCTTGGGAGTCAGTGATTCATCTTTCATTGTCAGTTTTTGGATGGCCTTGTTCCTGACAGCCATATTTACAACGAGCGCAATTCTTCTTATGCAAAGTGGGAAAAAAATCAAACAATGATGAGATATTGCATCTCTGTCATTTTTCTTTCATTGGTTTTTGGCCATTATCCTGAAGCAGAGCTTCCGAATTGGAAACAATATTTCCGCCTTGGTGCTGTTCAGACCAAAGCATCTTCTCCCGGCCTTGCCAGCTACGTACGTCTGAATCGAACCACCCCATACATTTTTCAGGATGTACGGTTTTATGGCCATTTTTTTAAAGAAAATCAGGAAATTCGAGTCCGCCAAAAAACCAGTCGACGCTTTATGTCTTTTGACTGGTTATATTCGTTCAACACCCTTATTTATGAAAAGAATACTTTCATTGATGTAAATCTTCGATACCATTTTAATCAAGGATTGGGTTGGTTAATCCGTAATTCTGAATCGGGAAATATGACAGCCGAATTGGGGATTGCCTTCGATAATTCAGATTATTTAAACACAAAACAAAAAACATCCTATGCCCGAGGTGGCTTCACAGCCGATAAAAAGATGGGAAAATATGAAACAAAAATTGAAGTGGATTATTTTCATCAAGTCAGCAAACTGGTAGATAATACTGATCTTTCCAGGATACAATTAGTCGCTGAAGCCCAGTGGTCTATAAAAAAAGGGGTAGCCTTTATTATTGGATTTACAGAAGATTTTTTAAAGGATGAATCCTTTAGCATTGAAACCCCTTCAGTTTTTTTAACTTTTGCTTTTAAACGACCATTGAATTGGACATTTTGATGAAAAATATATTTCTCATTTTCATATTCATTTTTTCTATGGGTTTCCCCCAGGAACTGGATGAGGACATTACTTTGGAAAAAAAATGGCTCATGATTTTGCCTGCATCCCAGGAAAAGTATGGACCTGTAGCAGATAAGGTTACTTCCATTATTGCTGATGCCGCTACATCGGTAGGGCGGTTTGAAGTGATTGACCGCAACCTTGTGGATGAGATCCTGGAGGAGCAGGCATTCCAAATGTCCGGCTTAGTCTCAGATGAACAAGTAATGGAATTCGGTGAGATGGCCGCAGCAGAAGAAGCTCTCATTATCAATATTGTTCATTTCGGGCAAAAAGGTGTTCCTAAACCAAAAAAGGAAGATGATGATGACAAAGATGATGATGACAAAGATGAAACATTATTTTCCTGGGTGATCAAAAAAACGGTTACGGCGGCAGTTGACAATACCAAAAGTGCAAAAGAAAAAAGGCGACTTGAATTAGAAAACAATATTCATACAGTTATCAATGCGAATGTGCGATTGGTGAATGTAGAAACGGGGATTTCAGAAAAATCCTTTAAATTGAGTGCAAATCACACGGGCGGCAACCGGGATGCATCTTTGGAAAAAGCGCTGTCTAATATCACCTTCCAAGTTCGGAGTAAATTGAAAGAACTTTACATGATTACCAGCGAAGTCATGGAAGTGGATGGTAAAACCATTTCTATTTTGTCTGGTGAAAACCTGGGGCTTGAAAAAGGAGATTTTTTTGAGATTGCTTCTAAAGATAAACAAAAAACTTATAAGGGGAGAACCATTACTTTACCGGGAAAAACCAG
>CAJWPW010000184.1 GCA_913045415.1 uncultured Fidelibacterota bacterium
CCCTTGAATTTATAATAGGTAAAATCAAAACTGGAATTGGGCGCCAAATTGTAAGCCACATTAAATACATCCCACTTTCGACCTCTTTTAAAGAGGATTCGATTTAGATCAATACCGGTGCCGGATAAAGGGATACCAACCCGAATTCCAAGATCGGTATATTGTCCTAAGCCATGTCGAGCCCAGATAACGGGAATCACATTTTCTACCGAGAATGTGAACCCCATATTGGTTTCGCCTTTCTCGGGCATTTGTGGAAAAACGGGTGGGTGTGACGCGCAACCGAATCCCCAAAGGATGATTGCGATTAAAAAGATGATAAGATTTCGTTTCATCATATAAGTGAAAATACAGAAATCTCTTGAGAGAATAAAATGGAAAAGAAGGCCGTTATTTCAAATAGATCATTTTACGACTAAAAATTGCCGGAGGTCTTTGATCAACCTGTGCCTGAATCGTGAAAAAGTAAATGCCCGTAGATCTTCCTTCCCCATTCCAATTATAATTGTACGTTCCTGAAGTCATGAATTCACCCTCCATAAATTTATTATGGACCCTTCCCGTGGCATCCGTGATATACAATGAGACCGTCGCATCTTCTAAAAGATCAAAAGTAATTTTTGTTTGCCCGTTAAATGGATTGGGGAAATTTTGATAGAGTACAAATAATTCTGGAAGCAAGTCTGTTTCAAAGGAATTTCTAACGGGTTCGTTGGTAATACCCAAGGTAGTTGATTCTGTATAATACCACGGACCTCCATCTGGCATCCGACTGATTGCAACAGGGAGGGTGTCTAGTAAAATATACTCAAGGACTGAATATCCTTCCTCTTGATTTTTCATAAAAGAAATGAATGTTGGATATTCAATTTCTTCTTCCAGAATAATGGATGAATCTTGAAATTGATTCTCATAACCTGAAAACATTTCAACATCCCAAATCGATTCTCCCTCGAATCTAAATGAATATCGGTCTTCGTATTCTGGATTCCCTGCTACTTCAAGATGGAGATTTTTCGTATAAGGATTCCAAGTCAATTCATTAATCCACAAAGAAGATTCAGTTAGCCCTACTCTAATGTTAACATGATCATTTTTTGGAATAAAATCACCATTCAAAGTAAAATAAATCGATTCATTAAATATAATTGGACAGGTTTGAATAAAAATATCATCCATCATTAGGTCAACAGTGGTCCAATGATCCGGAATAATTACCTTGAATAATGGTTCGTTCTCATTTTGATATCCACTTAGGTTCACATATTCATCGCCAGAAAGAAGAAATATTTCAGATGAACTGATTTGATTAGGGTGAAAAATGTAAAGTTCCAATTCCTTTTGATTTTCTTCAGTAATATTATAGCCAAGGATTCGAATTGGCGCAGTTGTTTCAAACATTTCAATTGCCTTATAATAATCTGAATATAAGAGATCCCATTGCCCTCTAACCAGAGAAGCAGCATTTTGAATTTCTTTTACCCAATTGACAGGATTTATTAATAGATGATTACGGTAAATGGACTCCTGCGCTAAAACTAAATCTATCCATACTGAGTTTTGGATGATTTCATCAATGATTTGAAGAGAATAATCTGCCATTTTAAGGTGTTCGAGGGGATAATTTTCAAACCAAGTATATTCAATTTTTTTTGTCAACTTTAATAAATCAATAATTGACCTGTAATCGTCATTTGAGCCATTATCCAATGCTTGCTTATAGATCTGAGATATTACCAAATCCTGGGTTGTCCTAATTGTAGGATCAAATGCCATAGAGTCTTCAACGGTTAAGCAAGTACCAAATGCTGGCGTTTTAAAATCACTTGTAAAAATAGTCCCGAAGGCATCTTTTACTTCAATTTTATAAAAATATCTGGCATTCGACTCACATCGAAGATCGAGATAATTATTGTGATCTGGAGTTAACTCTGTTAATAATTCAAATTTGGATTGACCGGATTCCTGAACGAAAATCCGAATTTGATTTGCCAGGATCGAATCAGGGTAAGACCATTCAATCATTAAGGATCCCTGACCATCATAAATAGAAACATCGACGGGGAAATCGTTCAATTTGATTGTTTGAGACTGTATAGTCCCAAGAATGCCAAAGACAAAAATGGCTTTTAGTGAGATAAATTTGATTATGCTTTTCAATGTGAAATCTCTCAGGAGAGGCACAATTTCGAGGAATTATTTCACGGAGGCAAGGTATTCCTCTACTAATGGGAAAATTATTTTAGGTAAGTTACCTTTTGAAATTGGGATTGACCCTTTAGAATAGAACGGATAACATAAATTCCATTTGGAATATTTTCAGGAGACCATACCATTTTTTGATTGGGTTGAAATACTGTTCCTGTGTAAACATTTGTGATAGATTTACCAGTTAAGGAAAATATATCCACCGTTAAGTATTCGCCTACTGCCCCAGAAACCTCAATTGTCAAGGATGGATTAAAAGGATTTGGGTAGGCATTTGTTACATGGAATTCACTTGGTAAATCATCTGGTCTATCGATTGCAACTGTGGCTTCATATTCTACGGCACCTGCAGCATTCATTATCCCATATCCATAAGAATTATCAGGATTGCTCGATTGTGATGCTGTCATCAGGATCGCTTCCCGCACTTGCATCGCACTCCAGTCTGGCTGCGCTTGTATGATTAAAGCAACTGCACCACCAACGAGAGGAGCTGATAAAGATGTCCCATTGAGTTGTATATACTGTGTTGTACTATTAGGATTGATGCACCATGTAGATACACCTCTGGCACAGACTTCTGGTTTGATCCTACCATCAAATGTTGGACCATGAGAACTCCAACTTGCAATTTCCCCGTACAAATTTACAGCACCTACAGATATCACAGAGTCCGCATCGGCAGGAGCAGCAATATAATACCAAGTGGCATTCCCTTCATTTGCAGCCGAATTCACACATACCAAACCTAAGCCAGAAGCAATATCAATCGCATTGGTCGTAACCGCTGTATTCCCATCCATATCCTCATAAGTATACCAATCCAAATAAGCGAGGCTACTTGTAACAACATCTGCCCCTAGAGCTTCACCCCATTCAAGCCCAGCAACATAATCATCTTCTTCCTGTTGTACTTCTTGGGTAACATCTTCTGTTTTGGCCAGGAGAAATTCCGCATCAAAAGCTACGCCCATGAATTCTCCAGGTGCGTTCGCGGCAATGGTGGATAAGATAGCTGTCCCATGATGATCCTGGCTATTGCTAATCTCGGCCGATGTTTCATTTGCTGTTTCACTGTCGTTATTAATCACATCCCATTGGGCGATCACATTTATATTGGCCATAGCATTGTGTGTCAGGTTAAATCCAGTATCTATGACTAAAATAATAACACCTTCTCCAGTGTAGCCTGCATTATGCAATTCATGGACATTGATCTGCTCAATCTGAGCCAAGGCATTCCCATAATCAAAATCACGGGAATTGGAGAGGGAATCCTCAGCATATTCAATTTTTGATTTTTTATAACCAATCACCGGTTCAATTTTTTTTACACTTTTGAGTTTAGCTATT
>CAJWPW010000185.1 GCA_913045415.1 uncultured Fidelibacterota bacterium
AGGTTTTTTCTTTTCACTTTTTTTAGCATCTTTTCCTTTTCCCATCATATTTCCTTTTATTTAATTAACAATAAATCTCATATTACAAATATACTATTATATCGAATCTATAATTGGTTTTTAAAAGAATAAGAATCAAGATTTTTAATTACGAATGTCTTTTCTACCATCCTTTGAATAGAATTTTCTGGATTTAATTCTATAACCTCATCTATAGGTATCCAAGCTACATCATATGATTCATCGCTGATGGTTATTTTGCTAGAAACAGGGTCAGCTTCTAGTAAGAATCGAATGTCATAATGTTTATGTGATGGTTGATTCATATGTTTAGGTATATCGTGTATATCTAAATCAAATATTTCATTACTCACAATATTGAAATATTGGATTCCAGATTCCTCTTTTGCTTCACGCAATGCAACTTTGAGCAGGTCATTCTCACCATCAGCGTGACCTCCTAATTGTAGCCACATCCCCAGTTTTTTGTGATGTGTCATCAATATTTCTTCTTTATCTGGACTCACAATCCATGCAGAGCCAGTAAAGTGTCCATCATAATTATCTTTTAAAAAGCACCCATCAGTTTTTAGGAGACTCAACATTTCAAAAGCTGAATTTTCTTTTGGATTTTTATGGGTATAATTTTTGATTAATTCCTTTAGATATTTCATGATCTAATATTCCTAAATCTACCCATCATCCCAAAAACAATAAACCCCCGTTTAGAATCAATAAATCACCCATCATGTTATGAGCCTCACGCGTTTAAAGATCATCTAACGCGGGATCGATAAGGTTAGATTACCAACTTGATTGCCGAATCATTATCAAACTTCTGCTGGCAACTTTCAAAACTTTTTTCGCAATAACAGATTGAACAAACATCTTGAAATCAATCCTCACTCTCTTCAATTTTCAGGTATGGGAAAAAGAAGAACATTCCTTTTTACATTCATATTCCTTATTTCTCTAACCTTTGCCCAATTTGGTTCTGTCCAAGTGAATTTCGATGATCGGTTGCTCCGAAGCGATGAAAAACAGGAAATTCTGAATCTGAATAATGATATTGTCCGGTTTATTACAACCACAACCTGGGATGAATCCTATAGCGATTTAACTATTCCTCTTCACATCCAAATCGTGTTTGAGGGTATCACTGCTAAAGGAAATGAAAAAATATTCAACTGTCAGGCTCTTTTTTCCAATGGGCGTGATCTCAGATATTTTGATAAAAGTGTGCAGTTTATTTATAATTCAGGTACCAGTCTCTATTATGATCCGGTCTTATTTGAACCCCTTTCCGGATTTATCGCTTTTTTTACAAACCTGATTTTAGCCGGGGAAATTGATACCTACGAATTCAATGGAGGTAACGCAACCTATGAAACCGCACGGGATATTGCCATCCGCGGTTCAGGCTCTGAGTATAAAAAAGGGTGGAGTTCTCGAATAAACCTCGTAGATAACTTGCACCGCAATATCGGTTTAAGAAAAGCACGACTGGCGTGGTACATTGCCATGGATCTATTTAAGGATGGAGACATTGAAGGAACTCTAGATGAGATTAACTCCATGCTGGATGGGATTGAACAATCGTTCCGGGATTTGGGGAGAGACAATCACACACAATTTTTTCTTAAAGCTCATTCTGAACGAATCGCGAAGATACTGACCATGCTAGGTCGAAAAGAATTGTTAAAAGATATGAAAGAATTAGATCCGGATCGACGAGATTTGTATCAGGATGCTTTAGATACCATTTCTAAATAAGTTTTTTTTCCACCTAGATAATGTGCCAGAACAACAGCAGTTTTAGTCATTCCCTCCATAATTTCACTATCTTCCAATTTTCTTATTTGATTGAATCTTGATCGTTTTTTCAAGATTGTAATTGGATGAATCAAAATCCAGCCCAAAGATCTCAAAATACCTGTAACATGGTTCCAGTCCATTTTTATAAAAGCATAACCCAAGGCAACAAACTCCAGCATTATCCGAATAAATCCCACATAAAATGCTACTGGGATTGAATAATTCCCAAAAAGCATGAGTAAGGAATTCCGGTGATTTAGATAATATTTCCGATGGGTATGCATGGGCAGCGACACAGCATTTTTATGGTAGATTACTGATTTCGGCTCTGACCAAACTTGGAAACCCATAGCTTGAAAACGCCAACAAAGATCTATCTCTTCCATGTGTGCAAAAAATGTTTCATCAAATTTGCCCGCAGCGAAGAAAGTCTTTTTCCTGACTAACATGGCTGTTCCCGATGCCCAGAAACATTTTTGGGCATCATCATATTGTCCGGTGTCTTTCTCCTGCTCAAGAAATACCCTCCCTCTGGCAAAGGGGAAACAGAACAAATCCAGGTGTCCTCCGGAACCGCCGGCATAATCAAATAATTTACGACTATAATAATTCAGGATCTTAGGTTGTAGTGCAGCAATGGACTCATCACTCTTCATTCGATCCACTAAAGGTTGAAGCCAATTAGGATTTTGGATCGTATCATTATTCAAAAATAAAAGGAATTCTCCTTTTGCTATATCTGACCCATAATTGCAACCGCCGGCATAGCCATAATTTTTATCATTTTCCAGAAGTATAATATCGGGATGATTTTCTTTAATCCATGCCTGGCTCCCATCACTTGAAGCATTATCAGAGACAATAATTTCAAAGGACGGAAGAGTAGATTTTTTCAGTGATTCAATGCATTCTGAGAGAATTTCAATGCCATTCCAATGGGGAATTATGATTGAAACAATAGGCTGGGAATCGGTCATAAAGACCCAAAGAGATTATCCGCCGGAGCGAATTTCTTCCAGAATTTTTTGAGCGTTTTTGTCACTGGGGTTTCGATCCACCCAATCAGAGAGGACCAATTCTGCATCCATTAACTGGTCATTTTTACGATAGATATATACCAATGATGACACCACTTCAGGATAGGCCTTCTGCCAACGATTCCAGGATGCCTTTGTTATAGATTTTTTACCAAAACCGCGGACCTTGACCATCCCTTCCATTTGGACAAATTGTGATCTCATATCCTCTAGAATACCCAGTGCCGTTTCAGGATCTTCCAATTCTTTATAATAGCTATTTGCATATTCTACACGTTTGCTAGGTTTGCCGGTTTTACTTTTAATCAGATTTTCCAAAATCTTCTTCATCTGCTCTTTCTCACCTAAATCACCATACATCATGGCGACTTGATGATGGAGTTCTTCAGATTGGATCGGAATCGTTTCACTAGGAATATTTTGGTTCATTTTATTTAACGTGGAAATAATACTTGTACGAAAACCAGCCAGTTTTTCTTCATCCTTGTTTTTTCTTTTCCGAATCTCACGCTGGTAATCCATATAGTAAGTCACAGCCAGTTGCATGTAAGCACTTCTGTAATTCTGAAGCAGGCGCTTCGTTTGGTTATTGAAAAAGACTTTATCGTTCCCAAGATTTCGAAACATATAGCCCGGCTGATAATCCCGAGTCCAATTCAAGTAATTCACATCTGTAGGATTGTTAAAATC
>CAJWPW010000186.1 GCA_913045415.1 uncultured Fidelibacterota bacterium
CACTAGAACCGACCGATTCAGAATAGATCCATTTTTTATGGGTGTAATCATAGCATAGAATTTACATCGTTGTTTACTCAGACAGAATGTATAAGTGAATTGAACAGGGAAAAATTCCGAATAACTTATTTAAAGACTTTATTGGGAAAATATTAATGTAAATTCCCTGCGATTTTTGAAACATTTTTTGCAGCAGGGAAGCTCGTTTAATTCGAGCACAGTACCCGCTACTGTAATCGCTGAGACCCCTTTTATTCCATCCGAAAGGAGAAGGATTAGGATCGTTGATGAAGCGAAAGTCAGGAGACCTGGGCAAAAATGTACATCCACTGACTTTCGGGAGAAAAGGTCATGATACGAACCCAATTTTATATTTTTCATTCGGTCACATTAGACATTCTCTCGCCGATTTTGGCGGGAACCATTGTCTAAAATTTTACCTCTTATCGTTTTAACCCATATACTTTGGGGTATCCAACCTCAAATAAAGGGGTTCGTCCGTAACGGCAATACACCCCTTCCCAATGCCATCATTGTTCATCAGCCAACCGGTGCATGGACTGTTACAGATGAATATGGATATTTTTCATCCATAGGAAGTGTTGGAGATTCCATTACAATATTTCATTATGGCTATAAACAATACCAAGCTGAAATTCCCTTTGAATCTCCAATCATTGTCCAATTGGACTTAAACCCTTTAGAGATGAAGACTATTCACGTAATCGGGAAAAATAATAAAATGCAGGTGAGCCATTTCCAGGTAAAATCTGGACGAAACTTGTCCACTACGCTGGGATCGATTCCGTCTATCATGTTGCGGACATATGGCGGTTCCGGAGGGTTAAGTACCGTTTCTATTGATGGAGGACTATCATCTCATACTAAAATCGTGTGGAATGGCATTGATTTAACCAGCCCCCAAAATGGGCTGACAGATTTATCTCAAATTCCCAATTTCTTTATCAACCAAATCTCTATGGGGAGCACTTCTGCTTTATCATATGGGTCAGGAAGTATTGATGGATCCCTTGAAATTCAAAGTTCAAAATCACCTCAAATTGATTTTTCGACCGGAAGTTTTGGCACTCAATCCCTCGCGGTCCGGACAAATTTTGCGAATAAAAAGGGCTCCGTATCTCTGGGTATAGGACAATATAAATCGGTCGGTGATTTTGCTTACAGTAATAATGGGTCTTCGGGAAGAAGAAGAAACAATCAATTTGACCAATCATTTTATTCTTTCGAATCCAGTCACACCATTAATGAACAATGGTTCGTATTGTTACAATCTTTGGGGACAAATCAGAATCGGGGCATACCGGGATTGGTTTTTTCCCCTTCGCCCAAAGCACACCGCCAGGATAATTTACGATTAACCCAGATTAAATCTCTCTGGCAAATTCCCAACCACTTGTTTTCCTTTTCAGTCACAACGCGAAAAAGTGATGAACATTATATCAATCCACAATATGCGGTCGACAGCAATCATGGCCTATCTACCAATCAATTGGAACTCGGTTGGATAACACAACCCTTGGAATCCATTGAAATAGAGCAAAAAATAACCATTAAAAAAGAATCCATTTCAAGTACAAATACAGATACCATTTCACGAATTATCCAGACTTATTCCCATTCTATTCGATGGGATTTAACACGGAATTTGTCGAATGAAAGCGGCCTTCGATTCGATAAAGAAAAAAGTAATTTCAGCGTATGGACATGGCAATCAGGATTTGAATATCTGATGAAAAATAGTTCTATTTCTGTCACAGGCGGTTATGGGTTTCGATATCCAACCTTTAACGACTTATACTGGAATCCTGGTGGAAATTCCACCCTTTTACCTGAAAAAACAAACTGGGCTCGCGTTCATTGGAAAACCCAATTAAAAGATCATCAGTTATCGGTACGATTGGGTTCTAAATACAGTACAGACCTTATTCAATGGGTCCCGGGAGAAAACTATTGGCAACCTCAAAATATTGCTAAAACCAGAAGAAATTCCATAACGCTCACTTTCGGCGGTAGATTGGTAAAGATCATCAACTTCACAACCCATTTTACCTATAATGATTCAAAAAATATCAATGTGAATAAACCCATGCGGTATGCACCTAAATATACAGGGTCGTTAAATTTAGAGACTGAATTTCAATACATTAATGGATGGGTTCATGGCCAATATATGGGCGAAAGAATTACCATGTATAGTTGGCCAATGGATGTGAGAATGAATCCTTATATAGTTTTTTCGGGTGGAATTAATTACACCATAACCCCAAAAGTTACATTTTTATTATCAATCAATAATTTCTTAAACAAAAACTATATGACAGTAAATGGCTATCCCGAACCGGGACGTAGCTTTTCACTTTCATTTCAATACAAACCCAAAAATAGAAAGAAAAAATCATGAAAGATTTAATGAGGGTAACCATTTTCATATTTGGCATCTTCTTTATTGGATGTGAAAATATCTTCAATAATGAATCAGATTCGTTAACAGAACAAAATATTTTTGTTCTTTGTGAAGGAAACTTTGGCCAATCCAATGCAAGCCTGTGGATGGTTAACCCTGAAAAAACGGATATTGCAGGACCCATTTATCAAAACCAAACGGGTCTGTCATTGGGAGATATTGGGCAATCCATGACCATTGTTGATGACCGATTATTTGTTATTAATAATAACAGTCATACGATTGAAGAATTTTCTTTAGGTGGAGAGCAAGTTACCCATATAAAAAAAATCGACTTATCTGGAGCCAGTCCTCGACATATGGCTTTTTATAAAAATAAAGGCTATATCACCGCCTGGAATGTGAATGGCATAATCGTCCTGAATTTGAACAATTATACCATCGAAGATACCATCCCTGTAAACGGTCTTCCGGAAATGATTTTGGTTCATGATAATTATCTTTATACAAGCGTGATCATGAAACCAGATTGGACCGCAGACAACCGCGTCGTAAAAATTTATTATGATGGTACAATTTCAAAATCATTTGAAGTGGTCAAAGGCCCCGGGCAGATGGTGATCCAAGATAATAAATTATTTGTAGCAAGTACCTATTACGGAAGTGACTGGAGTACAAACGCAGGAAACTCAGTAATTGATTTAACTACAGAAAAAGTGGAAATAAATGATTTGGGTCAAACAAATGATTTTGGTTCTGACCTAATTGCTATTAACAATACTATTTACCGTTCCTTTAAAGGTGGTATTGCACCATTAAACTCAAATTTAACGATAGATTCCAACCATATTATTGGCAAATTGGGGAGTGCATATAGCGCTGCAGCGTTTGGCGAATATATCTATTTATCTGAAACAGATTATGTGGCACCGGACACGGTTTACATTTACGACCTTGCCGGATCACTTATCCAACATTATCAGGTTGGGGCCATACCAGGCTCTTTCGCCCTTTTTATCAAAGAAATAGATTAATCCTTAAAATACCAGGTAACGCCAAATTGCATCATTCGCCCCAATTGTGGATAGACATGGTTGGGTCGAG
>CAJWPW010000187.1 GCA_913045415.1 uncultured Fidelibacterota bacterium
AAATACCCAAACGATTCAACTCATATATTATGAAACGATGTAAATGGGCTGACAGTAGCACATTATACAAACAATATCACGATGAAGAATGGGGTGTTCCCGTTCATGATGACCGAACCCTGTTTGAATTTTTAATTCTTGAGGGTGCCCAAGCTGGCCTCAGTTGGGAAACTATTTTGAAAAAACGAAACGGATACAGGAGAGCTTTCGACCAGTTTGATGTGGAAAAAATTTCCACTTATTCTGAATCTAAAATTGAAACATTACTGCAAAATCCTAATATAATACGTAACCGACTCAAGGTAAACTCCACGGTCTTGAATGCGAAATTATTCCTGGATGTCCGAAATGAGTTCGGCAGTTTTGATTCATATATTTGGCAATTCACAAATGGGAATACTATCCAAAATAGATTTAAAGAAATGTCTAAACTCCCAGCAACCACACCTGAATCCGACACCATGAGTAAAGATATGAAAAAGCGTGGTTTTAAATTTATCGGGTCCACTATTTGCTATGCCTTCATGCAGGTAGTTGGAATGGTGAATGATCACACAACGGATTGTTTTCGCCATAAGGAATTATTATCATGAAAGCCCATTACCTTGGTCATGTTGTTTTTTATGTCAGAGAAATGAAGCGTTCTTTGGCGTTCTATCGCAATCTGCTTGGTTTTGAATTAGTAGGAGAAATGAAACATCCTTTAAACGCTGTTGCGCTGACCTCAGGCAGGACACACCACGAGATATTGTTAATTGAAGTAGGTGCTGCGCCGCCGCCCCAAAAAGGGCACCGGCTAGGGTTATATCATATTGGCATAAAAATGGGCGATTCACTGGATGAGCTGCGAACCGTTCGGAATGAATTAAATGAAGCAGGTGTGCTCATTTCCGGAATGAGTGACCATACTGTGAGCCAGAGTTTATACTTGGAAGATCCGGACGGAAACGAAGTAGAACTTTATGTAGATGACCCCAGCGTTGACTGGAAAAAAGACCCAGCTGCGGTGGTTGCGACAATCAAGCCATTAAGATTAATGTGATTATTGAATGTTGGCTTAATGGATATGTCTCTTGGGGTTATTTTGTATTTTAGATTAAATGCTTGAGAAAATATTATCAATTATCTCATGTTTGTTGTAGTACAGGCATGGTTACAAATCTGCCCCATACAGAATTGTTGTTCAGGCTGAAGAATAACTAATTTTTCTTCCAATATAAATAAGCTGGAATCCCGAGTAATGTAAGCCCAATCCCCATTAAGGATTGTTGCGGTGACTCGAAAAAAGTGTTTATCATAATAGCTGATGAAAATATAATAAAAAATGCAGGCACATACGGATAACCCCATACTTTATAGGGTCGTTCTAGTTCAGGTTGCTTTTTTCGTAATACAAACACCGTTGACGACGCTGCAATCCACATCATGAAATTCACAAACACCACAAGAGTGATTATTTCCTCAAAGGTACCGGATAGCGCCAAGACTGATGCCCAAACCCCCTGAATCATAATTGCATTTCCCGGTGTATGGAATTTTGGATGCACCTCAGCTGCCTTGGAAAAGAATAATTTATCTTTGGCCATCGCGTATGATATTCTTGGGCCGACAAGGATATTTCCATTCAATGAACCAAACATAGATATAATCACAACCACGACAAATGCACCTGCTATCCCAGGGCCGTAGAGCGACTTGGCAGTAGCTTCACCAACCTTTAATTCACCAATAAGTGAATCCATGGGCAATACCTTTAAATATGCAATATTGATCATAATATATAAAACAAGGATTACTACCGTTCCAATTATTAGAGCCAAAGGCAGGTTTTTTTTAGGATTTTTGATCTCTCCAGCTGCAAAAGTTACATATTCCCATCCCCCAACAGTCCAGGTTACCGCTACTAAGGCAATTCCCATCCCGGTGAGTATTGATCCAATACTCATACTGGTTGGATTGATTGAAAAATCTATATGATTGCCTGTAGAAATAAATAATCCTGCAAGTGCGAAAAATAATATGCTCCCAATTTTCAATATTGTAAAAACATTTTGGATCCATTTCCCAAATAAAATACCTAAATAATTTATGAAGGATAAAATAAGAATTAAGGAAATAGCAAAAATTTGGCCACCAGATATTGAAAAATAATCAAAGCCTATTACAATATTATGGGTCGAAATGCTGGGATAAAATGAGCCAAGATGCTCAGCCACCGCAACAGCAATTGCAGCGTTTGTTCCTGTCAAATAAGCTATAAATGCGACCCATCCAAAAAGAAAGGCCGGTAATGATCCGTATGCCTCTCGAAGATAAACATACTGCCCGCCGGCTTTCGGCATGGCAGCGCCCAACTCTGCATAAGTCAGTGCCCCTGCCAGCATTTGTAAACCACCCAATAGCCAGACAATCAGGATTAAGGAAGCTGAGGGCAGAGCATCCGCCATGAGTCCTGTAGTCATAAAGATTCCAGAACCGATCACGATACCAACCACCATCATAGTACTGTCAAATAAGCCCAGTTGACGGTCAAGTTTTGGTGAATTATTTTTGGCTTTCATGATTAAATAAAGGCGTGAATTTAATCTTAGATAGAATGGAAAAACCGTTTATATTTTCTGGTTATGCTTGGTGCAGAAAATATTATAAATAAAGAGAAATATCCACTAGATCAACCCAAAACGGATGTTTGGAAAACCCTTGCGAAAAACTGTAAATCGTCGTTTCAACAATCGGGTGTAGCGATTCTTAAGAATTTTGTGCAACAACCAATCTTGGACAGGATGATTGCAGAAACAGATAGTACTATTCACCGATCCCATTTTTGCAAAGATAATCATAACGTATTTTTTGAAGAGGATGATAATACTCTACCAGCAGATCACCCCTTAAGAATGAGGGAGGATACGTCCTTAAACTCTATTCCACATGACCTGATGAATCCACAAGATGCATTGCATCTATTATACAATTGGGATCCACTTATTCGTTTTTTATCGGAGGTATTGGGGTATAAACTATTTCGTATGGCTGATCCCATGGCAGCGCTCACAGTTAATTGTATGGGCGCGGGCCAAAACCATGGCTGGCATTATGATGAATCACAAGTAACCATAACTTTGTTGATTCAACGCCCTGATGAGGGTGGCCTGTTTCAAACCATCCCCGATTTACGAAAAAAGGATACTGATGATTATTCAAAATTAAGTTCCGCTTTGAAAGGGTCGGATGCAGGCGTGGTTACGCTAGATGTTGAACCGGGCGACCTGCTCCTATTTGCAGGATTCTATTCCTTGCATCGTGTAACACCCATTAAAGGGGATACAACAAGGTATGTAGGCACATTATGCTACAAGGATAGACCGAATGTGATGAATAGTCCGGAAGTCCAGAAATTATTTTATGGACGCGTGAATCAGGGGTGATATCCAAATCGCAAATTCAGGAATTTTCTGAAAATGGTGCCATCCTGCT
>CAJWPW010000188.1 GCA_913045415.1 uncultured Fidelibacterota bacterium
GATGGGAGTTTTCTTAATAAGCCTGATTCTACATTGATAGGGTAGGATCTTTCATCTAATTGTACTTGAATTGTTTTCATGAATTAATCTTTGAGAAAATTTTGTTTGTTATTTCAATAGGATTTTCACCATCAGTTTCTATCAAAAAATCTGATGTATTTAAGTAATCTTTTTTCCTTTCCAACCAAAGATTTGTTAATGCTTTTTCCGTATTTTCATCGGGTAATATAGGTCGATTATTTGAATCAGATAATCGTTTAAATAATTCGTCCATTGAAGCCGTTAATAGAACAGCAACCCCATTTTCATTAATATATTGCCGATTCTCTTCATCTAATATAATTCCACCACCACAAGCTACAACTGATTCAGAATATTGTTTTAATTCTTCAGATTCCAGTTTTCGAAAATGATCTTCTCCATCTTGATTAAATATTTCGGATACAGATTTTCCACCAGTTTTCTCTATTTCTGAATCTAGATCAATGAATAATAATTCCATTTTTTCAGCTAATATTTTCCCAACAGTTGATTTCCCTGATCCCATCATACCAATCAAATAAATGTTCATTAATATTTCGCGGTCGCTTTCATGTGCGCTTTGAGTTGGTGCATAGAATCACCACCGAATTTTTCCAGGAGTGCATCGACCAATATAAAGCATAACATACTTTCTGCAATAATGGATGCCGCCGGAACAGCACAGGAATCGGTTCGTTCCTTATGCGCATCTTTTGTTTTTTTGGTATGAATATCAACAGACCGAAGTGGTTTGATCAATGTTGGGATGGGCTTCATGGCCATTCGTAAAACGATCGGCTGGGCATTGCTCATACCCCCTTCGATACCGCCGGCATTATTGGTATAACGGAAAAATTTTTCGCCGTCATGACCTATTTCATCGTGGACTTCACTGCCGAATTTTTCTGCCCCGCCAAATCCGCCGCCAATTTCAATGCCTTTAAAAGCGTTCACACTCATCATTAATGCAGAAATACGAGTGTGAAGTTTTCGATCCCATTGCGTATAAGACCCAAGTCCATAGGGCAATCCCGTGGCAATTACTTCAAAAATACCGCCTACCGAATCGCCGGCTTTTTTCGCATCATCGATGGTTTTCATCATGGTTGCTTCTGCATTATTGTCCAAACATCGAACGGGAGATTTATCCGCTGTTATACTCAATTGGTTGGGTGTAAAACCGTCAGGAACCGGACTCTCATCTTTCACATCATGGATTTGGACGACATGACTCCCAATTTCAATTCCTACATCTTCCAGTAATTTTCGACAAATGGATCCAAGTGCAACTCGCATAGTGGTTTCCCGGGCGCTAGATCGTTCCAATACATTTCGGATATCGTCAAATCCATATTTCTGGATGCCGGCAAGATCGGCGTGTCCGGGCCGGGGAAGAGTAACTGTTTTAATTTGGTCATCCACAGGGGAAACGGACATTTTTTTTGTCCAGTTTTCCCAATCCTTATTTCGAACAAGAATTCCGACAGGTGCGCCCAGTGTTTTGCCGTGTCTAACACCACACCAAATTTCACCGAAATCTTTTTCAATTTTCATTCGGCCACCACGGCCGTGGCCCATTTGACGTCGCGCCAAGTGAACACCAATATATTCTTCGGATATTTCCAATCCCGCCGGCATGCCGTCTAAAATACCTAAAAGGCCCTGACCGTGGGATTCACCCGCTGTGAGAAATTTGAGTCGTGTTAACATAATTCTGATTTTAATACCTTTTTAATTGGTTCCAATTTAATTTTTTCTGATATTTTTTCACCAAACCAAATGTCGGCCGATGCCAATCCTTGACCTATGAACATATCCAGACCGCCAATGGTCTTTGCACCCCTTTCCCCACCGGTTTTCAGCCATTTTGTTTCCAGTGGATTGTAAATGGTGTCGGCTAGAATTTGTCCTTTTTTGATTTCCAAATCTGGCATGGATTCTGTATCTGGCCACATCCCTAATGGTGTACAATTAACAATTACATCTGAATTTTCACTCGAATTATTGTTTGGGAAGATTGAATTGATCCAATCCAACAATTGATCAGCTTTTGATTGTGTACGATTTTTAATTGAAATGGATTTAGCACCTAATTTCACCAATCCAAAAGCAATCGCTCGCGCCGCGCCACCGGATCCCAAGATTATACAATCTTTTCCATTTAATGAGACACCGTTTTGTTCCATTGCCTTGGTGAACCCGATCCAATCTGTATTGTATCCTTTTCCATCATGGACACAATTTACAGCACCGATAGTTTGTGCTGATTCATCCAATTCATCTAAAAATGGAATGACGGATTGTTTATAGGGAATGGTTACATTGAAGCCGTCCAATTCATTTACCTTCATAAATGAGTGGAGTGCATTTGGCATCAGATGGATTTTTTCAAATGATGCATCTAGGTCAAGTTGTCGATAAACTTCTTGGTGAAGAATAGGGCTCAGACTATGAGCAATGGGGTCTCCAATGACAGCGAATTGTTTCACTGTTTTAAATTTTCCAATACATCATAAAATTCTGGGAAGGAGATAGATGCGCATTCAGGATGATCCAAAACAACATCTCCATTAGTCACAAGTCCGGCAATAGTGAATGCCATGGCAATCCGGTGGTCATGGAATGTTTCAATATCTGCACCTTTCAATGGCGTTGGGCCATTAATGATAAATCCATCTTCCAATTCTTCAATATCAGCACCCATTTTTTTCAGGTTTTTACAAACCGCATGAATACGATCACATTCTTTTACCCTTAATTCTTTTGCGCCATATACTTTTGTTTTTCCATTAGCTTGGGTAGCAAGAACAGCGATGATGGGTAATTCATCAATTAAGCCGGGCACATCATTTTCATCAATTGTAACTCCCTTTAATGGTTGGTGACATATTTTTAAATTGTATATGAGTTCACCGGCTTCGTCCCATTGATTTAAGCGCTCCATTGCGGCACCCATTTTGTCTAATGCAGCGAAAAATCCTGTGCGGGTTGGATTAGCTAAAACACGATTTAAAACAATTACAGAGTTAGGCACCAACGCTGCAGAAGCGGCAAAAAATGCGGCCGTGGATGGATCACCGGGAACAGCCAAATCAAAAGGCGAAAGGGGGGAAGTCATACTGGAAACGGTGGTGGCGAGTCCTACGGTGGAAAGATTGGCTCCCAGCTCGGATAACATTTTTTCTGTATGATCACGAGATAAAATTGGTTCAGTGATTGATGTCTCGCCACTTGCCCCAAGTCCCGCCAAAAGAACAGCGGATTTCACCTGGGCGCTTGCAACGGGAGACTTATATCGAATTCCATTCAAGTCACTTTTACGAATAGTGATGGGCAATTTGCCATCATTACTTTCGGACTTCAATCCCATTTGATAAAGTGGATCCATAATACGATTCATTGGACGAGAAGAAAGAGAATCATCTCCGATAAATGTGGCAT
>CAJWPW010000189.1 GCA_913045415.1 uncultured Fidelibacterota bacterium
AAAATTCTCAAAACCAGTTCTATGGATTACAACTTAAAGCATCTGAGAATAATTCTCATGAAGACCTTCATGCCTTTTCCTTACAAAGTGCTGAAGATGATGGTGCTCTCAAATGGCTTGGCAGCGTGATCTCTAATGATGACAATACCCTCCGAGATTCCTTGTCTAAATCTGGAACTCGGGTCATTTCTTTCGCGCCTATATTAAAATGGAATATGATTCCCCTTGCTAAAATTTCCAAACGGATTTTATCTTTGGGAAAAGCAGCCGTGGGATGTCCAATTGAAATTGAATTTGCTGTCAATATATATAAAAATAAAAAACCGGAATTTTGCCTATTACAGATTAAACCCATTGTATTAACAGGATTAAAATCAATTCAAACTAATTCAACAGATGTAGAAGTATTTTGTAAAAGTCATATCACCTTGGGAGACGGGAAGATTGATCAAATCCGAGATTTGATTGTTGTACGGCATGATTCATTTGATCCTGCAAAAACACCCGAAATTGCAATAGAAGTAGAAAATATCAACCAGAAATTTGGTTTGAAAGAAAATTATATTCTTTCGGGTCCCGGTAGATGGGGTTCAGCAGATCCATGGTTGGGAATTCCCGTTAACTGGAGACAAATTTCACAGGCAAAAATCATTATTGAAGTTGGGCGGAAGGATATGCCAGTAGATCCATCTTTCGGAAGTCATTTTTTCCAAAACATTACCAGTCTACACGTAGCTTACATCACCATCGATCCTAAAAGAAAGAACGATATTTTAAATCTGGATTGGTTATCTAGCGATAATTTGAAACAATCTGGGCAATATGTGGATTGGTATCGATTTAATCAGCCTTTTCTGGCGACATTAAACGGAATGACTGGTGATGGGATTATATACCAACCTAAAGCGGACACACCGGAAATGATGGATGAAGAGGAGTCTAGCGGAATCTGATTAATTGCTACTATTCCAAAATACAAAGCGTCGCCGTTATTGCGTTTTGTTCGTGACCTAACAGATTGCCAAGTCCATAAAATTGTGGACTCAAAATGGCCAACTATATATTTATACTACACCCTGGTCCAACATGGAGTCTGCAATTTTAATAAATCCTGCAATATTTGCGCCCTTTACATAGTTTACACTTCCATTCTCAGTACCATGGATCACACATGCTTCGTGGATATTTTTCATAATAGTGTGAAGTTTGCTGTCAACTTCTTCTCGGCTCCAATTTAATCGCATACTGTTTTGACTCATTTCTAATCCACTGGTTGCTACACCGCCTGCATTGGCTGCTTTTCCTGGCCCAAATAATATACCAGCATCTAATAAAATATTCACTGCTTCTGGGTCTGTCGGCATGTTTGCACCTTCTGACACAACTTTACATCCATTGGAAATCATCGTTTTCGCATTGTCACCATTGATCTCATTTTGAGTCGCGCAGGGCAATGCAATATCACATGGAACAGACCAGGGTCGCTGGCTCTCAAGGTAGGTTACACCAAATTCATCAGCATATTCTTTGATCCGTCCACGGCGATTATTCTTGAGATCCATAACCCAGGCTAACTTGTCAGCATCAATACCATTTTCATCATGGATTGAGCCCGATGAATCTGATAATGTCACAACTTTTGCTCCAAGTTCAGTTGCTTTTTGAGTAGCAAATTGGGCAACATTTCCTGAACCGGATACTGCCACGGTTTTTCCATTAAAACTGTCACCGACATGTTTTAACATTTCTTCAGCAAAATAAACACATCCGTATCCCGTCGCTTCAGGGCGAATCAAAGAACCACCCCAATTGAGACCTTTTCCGGTTAAGACACCGGTAAATTCATTCCGAATCCTTTTGTATTGACCAAACATGTAACCAATTTCACGGCCGCCAACACCAATATCACCTGCTGGCACATCTGTATCCGCACCAATATGGCGACAGAGTTCTGTCATAAAACTTTGGCAAAAACTCATAACCTCGTTATCAGATTTTCCTTTTGGATCAAAATCAGACCCACCTTTTCCACCGCCCATAGGAAGTGTAGTTAAACTATTTTTAAAAACCTGCTCAAACCCAAGAAATTTCAAAATAGAAAGATTGACAGATGGATGAAACCGAAGTCCACCCTTATAGGGTCCAATGGCGGAATTGAATTCCACACGGAATCCACGATTTACTTCTACCTCTCCTCGGTCATTTCTCCAAGGAACTCTAAATTGGATCACCCGCTCGGGTTCAACAATTCGATCTAAAATTTTTGCATGTAAATAAGCGGGATTATCCTGTAAAAAATCCCAAAGAGATTCCACAACCTCATGGACAGCTTGGTGAAACTCTACCTCGCCAGCATTTCTAATGCGGACATTATCCATAAATTGATCAAGGGATGAATACATTTTTTACTCCTTCATTCAAAAATTTGCGTCAGAAATTACATGTGAAATTTTAGGGATAATGTTAAATTTTATCAATGAATTCTCGTTAGTTTTCAGTGAAATTTCCACTTAATTTTATTGGCTTTTTTCTACTAGAAGTTGTCGTAATAAACAAAAATTATGGCGGAGTAGCTTTGCTGGTTAGAGCAATGGAATCATAATCCACTATGCTACCTGTTTATTAATACGTAATGATTACTAGTAATTATTTTTTAATATAATTTCTCCATCTAATAAAACCTTATCAATATTATAAATGCTAACAGGAACTAAAAAAAATGAAACTTTATTTTTACTGTGTTATTACTATTTTGTTTGCCATGTCTTGCTCATCAACAAAAGATAAAGAAACAAATATGTTATCATCTGGAATTGATTTTAATCGTGTGGATACAACTGTCAGCCCGCAAGACGATTTTTATCGCCATGTAAATGGGAAATGGCTAAAGGAGTTTGAACTCCCGGCCGATAAATCCCGATATTCAACGTTCACTATTCTTAGAGAAAAGGCTCAAGAAGATGTTAAAATAATAATTGAAGAAGCGGCTGAAAAAAAATCTTCTAAGGGGTCAGATAATCAGAAGATAGGTGATCTCTACCATAGTTTTATGGATACGTCAAGGCTTGAAGAGATTGGTGTAAAGAGTCTTGAAAAAGAAATGAATAAAATATCTAAGATAAATAACTTATCAGATCTTTCGGAGTATATGGCCTATGCGGATATAATTACAACGGCGCCGTTTGGTCTATATGTTTATATAGACAGTAAAAACCCAACTGAACATGTGACCTACCTTGGACAAAGTGGTCTTGGTCTCCCTAATAGAGGATACTACATGGATGATGATGAAAAGAGTAAAAACATTCGTAAAGAATACGTAACTCACATTGGGAAAATGTTTGAATTATATGGAATGAGTAATAGTAATGAGCGTGGGTCTACGGTAATGGATATTGAAACAAGCTTGGCAAGATTTCATTGGAAGAAAGAAAAAAATAGAGACC
>CAJWPW010000190.1 GCA_913045415.1 uncultured Fidelibacterota bacterium
GCATCCATTTGACATTATTGATGAAAATACTTCACATCTAAATTTTATGTTTGATGTCGTCTTTTTTTTACCAATCCACATTGTTAAACAAGTATTTAACGGCCCAATAAATAAAAATAAACAGCGCTCAATAGTTCCTTTGGATGATGAAGAATTTCAAAAAAATAAAATTACGGTAACTAAAACTTCATCCTAATACTTAAAAGAGCCTCACTTAGCGTGGGGCTTTTTTGTTTACGGCACTGTGTATCTATAGGTATATAAAAGATTACATATTTTTACATTCATCAAGATTCTTTGTAGCTTTGAGTAGAATGGAGTCAAATATATTCTTTATATTTTGATTGATGTTTAGGTATCTTTAACTTTTATCTAAGGAATATTATTTTCAATGAAAAAAATATTTAACCAAAAGACCCATTGGGCGACTGAAATTGTTTTCCTCCTTTCCGGGGCACTCACAGGTATTGCCTCTCAAATGCAGTGGTTTACCAACCGCTGGGATCCATTCCTTAGTTCTTTTAATGACTTTGCCATGGCTGGGAATTGGGATAAGGAACAAATGACGCTCAGGCTATTTATCTCTCCATTTGTGATGGTATTCTTCTTTTATGTGTTGAATAAACTGATTCGGTGGTGCTTATTTTTGTTTCCTTTGTTTCGGTCCATTAAGGCAGAATTTATACAAAAAGATAAATTGATTTTTGCTATCTTCTCATTTTCAATCCTGGGCTTTTTTGGGTTTTATTTTGACATGGCCGGCTTGTTTATCCTTCTCCTTGTAGGTCAACTCATATTGGCATTTTATCTTGTTGAAAAGAACAGGGAGGACATCATCAACGGCACCCTATTCGAGAACAGGCTTCTGTTGGTGCTGTTTCTCTGTTCTGGATTCTCAGCGCTCGTTTACCAGATAGTCTGGCAGCGGGCTCTGTTTCAGGCATTCGGTGTTAATATCGAATCGGTTACCATTATTGTATCCATTTTTATGGTTGGCCTTGGAATCGGCTCTCTCACCGGCGGTGTGCTATCTAAGAAATTCCCGAAACACCTTCCCCATATGTTTATCATTTGCGAAACCATTATCGGCATTTTTGGTGTATTCAGTTTGAAACTGATCTCAGTCGTGACTCAGGCCACGATCCATAGTTCATTAGCAACGGTTTCCGGCGCCACCTACGGCCTGCTGTTTATCCCCACCATGTTTATGGGAGCCACCCTACCTATACTGGTCAGCTACCTCTATAAGACCTACCAAAATGTAGGGCAGTCCATTTCTATTCTATACTTCATTAATACATTGGGTTCTGCCATTGCCTGCTTTGTAACCACCTATGTTATTTTCCTTTTCACAGGCCTCCAAGGCGCTGTTTACATTGCAGCTTTCATAAACCTAAGTGTCGCTTACCTTGGATACAAATATATCGAACGGGGAGCTATCATGTCTTCTGCCTCAAAAGAGACTGATACATCACCCGTCGATTCAAGTTCGAGGGGTGCCAACTTCCGGTATGTATTGATACTATTTCTTTCATTTGTGGTGGGGTATATATCCCTAAGTCAGGAAATATTATGGGTTCGCTTAATCTCATATACCACTGGCGGGAAGGCAACTGTCTTTTCGTTGGTACTGGGGTTTTTTCTTGTGGGGATGGCCCTTGGCTCCCTGAAAGCAAATCAAATTTGTGAGAAGTATAAAGACCGCGTATTGAGTATTATTGCCATTTTCATCGTTGCATCGTCTCTTTCTTATTTCTTGCTTGTCCCCATGGTGGCCAAGTTTATCGGCCTGGTGGGTGAAGGGGGAATTCCTTTCATGTTTCTCGGGATTGGATTTATCTCCTTTTTGACCGGGGCTGTATTCCCAATGCTGAACCACTACGCTATTACATCTGATGCCAATGTGGGATTTTCTATGTCCTGGATCTACTGTTTTAATATCATTGGCTCCACCGCCGGTTCGTTGGTGACGGGATTTTTCCTATTGAATATTTTTACCATTGAAGAAAATATTCTCTTTATCAGTGTCTTCTATTTTCTGTTTGGTGTCCTCCTTTGGTTTATTTCAAAGCGAGATAACACCATAAACCGATCCAAACTGATCGCCATTGCCGTAATGTCGGTAATTCTGTTTTTATCTTTTGGCCCCCTCTATTCCAACCTTTTGGAACGGCTTTACCATAAACATCAATATACCAGCGATAACACATTTATCCATCAGAGCCAAAGCAGGCATGGAATTATCAGCGTCGTTGCGGAAAAAGAAGGAGATGATATCATTACCGGAGGCGGAATTTATGATGGACGATTCAATACAGATTTGGTTCACAATCGGAACATGATCGATCGAGCCTATATGTTTGGGGCCCTCCATGAAAATCCAAAAACAGTCTTGGAGATTGGGCTTAGCAGCGCGTCCTGGGCGAAAGTTTTGGCTGAGCACAGCGATGTGGACGTTCTTGATATTGTGGAAATTAACCCGAAATATTATGATGTAATCCGCCACTACCCTGAGCAGCTATCAATCTATGATGATCCTAAAGTATCTATCTTTTATGATGATGGACGGCGCTGGCTCAATCGGAACCCGAATAAAAAATATGATTTTATTCTAATGAATACATCATTTCACTGGCGGGATCAGATTAACAACCTAGTATCAAAAGAATTCCTGGAAATCTGCAAGGCCCATCTATATGAAGGTGGCGTTTTGTATTATAATTCAACCAGTTCCTTGGATATTCCTTATACAGCAGGGCATGTGTTTAAATATGTCACAAGGTATCGGAATTTTGTTGCAGCCAGTGACTCTCCATTCCCAGTAGATTTTGAATCGAAGAAAAAGGGTCTTCTTGAATTTAGATATCATGGGAAACCCCTCGCGGATCAAATGGATGATGCCTTAAAAAAGGAAAAAAGCCCCTTTTCTCGTTCGAGAAACAGAGCTTCTCTTCTGGAAACAGTCAACGCCATGGCGAATACCGATATAAGCGACAAAAAATCCAAATTCCTGGCCATAAAAGATCAATTAAACTTGATTACCGATGACAACTTGGCCAGTGAATTTAAAACCCGGAAAAAGTTTTTTGCGCCGTCCAAAAACTGGCTTCAACTTTTTGGGGATACAAATTAAGATAACGGGCACTTCTCCTTGGTAAAATAGGTCAGAGGACCTTGCTTACAAGGAGGAAGTCGGGGGTGCACCCTCTTAATTATGGAATCGACACCCACATTGTTGGGTAATTTCGTTTAAATCTTTCGCCCTTATCCCAAAATTACACAAAACTAATTTGGGTGGAAATCCTGGTGATTTTTACCGGTTAAATCGATTTTAATCAGCCTAAATTTACCTTCCTAATAAAAAAGGAATTTTTCAATGTCGTCCATTTTTCCCAAAGTTGATCCCGACGGTTTACTGGAATACTCCGTCGTTTATA
>CAJWPW010000191.1 GCA_913045415.1 uncultured Fidelibacterota bacterium
GAGTCCCGATTTTCTAAAGCATTACTTCGAAAATAACATTACTGTTTCTATATGCGGGGTGTGAGGAAACATATCTACCATGACAGCAGATTTGATTTCATATCCTTTTTCAGCCAATACCTTGGCATCTCTTGCTTGGGTGGTTGGATTACAAGACACATACACAATTTTCTTCGCCTTGAATTTGTGTAAATAGTTGGTCATATCCGGGTGCATTCCTGCCCTTGGCGGATCGACAATGACTACATCAGGTTTTGGAATTCTTCTGGGTAATTGCCCCGATTTAAAGAATGTATCCAAATTTGCTTTTAGGAATATTGCATTAGTTATTTTATTCCGTTGAGCATTTTTTTCTGCATCTTCTAATGCGGACCGGATTATTTCAAAGCCATAAACTTCTTTCACCTGATTGGCTAAATAAAGTCCAATGGTTCCCGTGCCACAATACAAGTCAAAAACTATTTCTGACCCGGTTAGTCCCGCTGCTTTTACTACTTCATCATAGAGATGTTTTCCTTGAGTGGTATTGGTTTGAAAAAATGAATTCGCTGATATTTCGAATGTTAAGTCGCCTATAGTTTCTTGAATAAATGGCTCCCCAAAAACCAGTGTTTCAAATTCACCAAAAGCAACATCTGCCTTTCGCGTATTTACATTATTTACCATGGATGTGATTTCGGGTACTTGCTCTAAGAGCGCATCAATTAGGGGTGATAATTTATTTATATCATCATAAGCAGTAACAAGATTTACCATAATTTGATTTGTATTTACGCCAAAACGGAGCATCAAAAATCGTAAAAAACCAATATGTGTTTTCGGATCATAAGGCTTCAAATCGGGGTGAGCCAAACAAACATCTCTGGCCACTTTTAAAATTTTATTTCCTATGACCGGTTGAATATGACAATCTTTAATATCTAAAATTTTATCATATCGCCCAGGGATATGTAGCCCTACTGCGAAAGATCTGTCTACGCCTTCCGGCTCAGTATCTAATACCCAGCGATGGGGCGAGAAAGTGAATTCCATTTTATTTCGATAATTAAAAATAGGGTCGGCACCCACAACATGATCAAGTTTAAAATCTTGAAATCCACCGAGACGTCGAAAAGCATCTTCTACTTGATTAGATTTTTCTTTCAGTTGTTCATTGTATGATAAATTCTGGATCTTGCAGCCACCACACACCCCAAAATGGTCGCACGGTGCTTCCACTGCATTGGGTGATTCTGTTATGACATGTTGTACACGAGCTTCTGCATATCCTTTTTTCTTTTTATAAATACGAGCATTTACTTTTTGTCCTGGGATACCACCTTTTACAAAAATGACAAAATCATCTTTACGTGCCAATCCCATTCCGCCGTAGGCTAAAGATTCAATTTGGAGTTCTAAATCAACCCCACGTTTTATTTTATTTGGTTCATTCATTTTATTTTAATAATTCTTTAATTGTTTGATTTTTTGAAGGTGAAGTATCCAAAATTGTATAGGCATCATCCACCATGTTAATTGCAATATTCGCTTGATCTTCATTTTGAGCATGTACAATAGCCAAAGGTTGCCCAGCATCAACTTTTGTGCCCAAACCCAAAACGTGAGTTAATCCCACACTATGATCAATGGAATCACTGGCTTTTTTTCTTCCTCCACCTAACTCCACAACTGTAAGACCCACAGCCCGTGTATTTATTTGAGAAATAAATCCGGATTGATGTGCTAGAATAGGCTTTACCACAGATGCTGATTCAAAGTGTGAATCAGTATTTTCTAAAATGTTATTGGGTCCGCCTAGTTCGGAGACCATTTTTTCAAAGGTTTCTGCAGCTTTACCAGAATCCAAAACTTCTTTCGCTTTTTGAAATCCATCATCAGTTGAATCCACCAATCCCGCAACGGCCAGCATTTCTGCAGCCAACGTTAAAACCACCTCATGCAAACGGGGTTCTTGTCGCACACACTTTAAATAATCGATGACTTCTATTATTTCTAAAGTATTCCCAACTGTACCACCAAGGGGCTGGTTCATATCAGTAATAATTGCTGATGTATTCATCCCAAATTGCTTCGAAACTTCTATAATACAGTTTCCCATATTTCTTGCAAAATCCAAATTATCTGCAAATGCACCATTCCCTGTTTTAATATCCATGACCAAACCATCCAGACCGGCAGCAAGTTTTTTAGACAAAATAGATGCAGTGATTAGGGGGATAGATTCTATAGTAGCAGTCACATCTCTCACGCCATAAATCACTTTATCAGCTGGTGCCAAATTTGATGTTTGCCCAATAATGGCACACCCAACATTTTTTACAATACGACGAAATAACGAATTATCTGGCGTTGTATTATATCCAGGAATTGATTCCAATTTATCTAGAGTGCCACCCGTGTGCCCCAAACCACGGCCCGAAATCATTGGAGTATAAATACCACAGGATGCCACAATGGGTGCTAACATAATGCTCACCTTATCCCCCACGCCACCAGTGGAATGCTTATCAACCACAGGGCCATTCAAATCATTCCAGTTTAATTTGTCTCCCGATTTCACCATATGGTCTGTGAGAGAAAAAGTTTCTTCGGTCGACATACCTTTAAACATTACTGCCATACAAAAAGCCGCAATATGGCTTTCGGAAACAGATCCATTGGAAATGCCTTCAATATAATATTGAATTTCCGAATCGCTTAATGGCAATCCATCTTTCTTTTTTCGAATGATTTCCTGGGGAAGCATGATTCCGCGTTATTAAAAGCTATTTATTATATTGTAAAAGAAATTCACTCAAAAGTGTCTGTAGATCACTTGTCGCTTTTGCTGCGTTTTCGATTGAGTGAGCATGGGTTAAATGTTCATCACTCATTCCAGCTGCCATATTGGTTATAATAGACACTGCTGCAACATTTAATCCATAAAATCGGGCAAGTATTACCTCAGGTACAGTGGACATTCCCACTGCGTCAGCACCTAATAATTTTGCAGCCTGAATTTCTGCCGGCGTTTCAAAACTTGGTCCACAAAACCAAATATAGACACCCTCATGTAATGTTATATTTTTTGTTTTGGCTGCATCTCTAAATTTGTCACACAAAGATGGATTATACGCATCAGCCATATTAACAAAACGGGATGTTTCTGTTTCGCCAAATAAAGGAGAAACGCCTGTGAAATTTATATGGTCCGTCAACATCATTACACTTCCGGGCTGTGCTTCCGGAATTAAACTGCCAGCAGCATTGGTTAATAAGAGTGTCTCACACCCTAAACCAGTTAATGTTTCAATGGGGATTCTCATAATATCCGGTTTGCCAGATTCATAATAATGGGCACGGCCTTGCAAAACAACAATTTCAATGTCATTTATTTGGCCCAAAATGAGTTGCCCCGCATGACCCTTTACTCCTGCATCGGGGAATCCGGG
>CAJWPW010000192.1 GCA_913045415.1 uncultured Fidelibacterota bacterium
CTGTCAGCCCATTTACATCGTTTCATAATATATGAGTTGAATCGTTTGGGTATTTTAAATCCCAGGGTGCACGAATTGTATCCATGGTCTCCATGATTTGGAGTGATTCCTCTAGCCGCATGCGAGGGCTTTCCAGTAAGCCTTCCCGCAAGCAGCGGTGGACTTCTTTCACCTGGTAATGTAATCCATTCCCAAGGATGGGTTCTTCAAAATCAATCTTTTTTTGTCCATCCACGTGTAAGGTGGCTTTATTGGGCACGGAAAACAGGTCCGGTATTTTAATATAACCTTCCGTGCCATAAATATAAGCATTATTCACGGTAGCGGTTCGCAAAGCAAAGGTCAGGACCGCCAATGCACCATGGTCATATTCCAAGATGGATGCGCCTTGTTCGTCAGAGCCGTAATCTCCAATAAAACCAAATCCCGTTGCTTTATTGGGCGGACCGCCAAATATCATGGATGAGAACCCTATCACATAAATCCCAAGATCCAATAGACTACCGCCACCCAGTTCCGAGTTTAAGGCGCGATCTTCCATGGAGAAATCCCCCCGGATGCAGCGGTCGGCTTGTACAACGCGCACCTCTCCGATTAAGCCATCGGCGATCCAATCCAGGACTTGATGAATCACCGGGAAGTGGCGCGTTACCAATGCCTCCATTAAAAAAACATTATTCTCTCGGGCGGTCTGTATCATTTTTTCTGCTTCCCCCGCATGGATACAAAAGGCCTTTTCACACAGGACAGCTTTTTTTGCATTCATGCATAGGATGCTGTTTCCCGCATGGAAAACATGGGGGGTGGCAATATAAATCACATCAACATCCGGGTCGTTGGCCAGTTCCTGATACGAGGAATGGCGATTGGGGATATTATGTTTATTCCCAAACGCATCTGCTGTGGCCTGATTACGGGATCCCACTGCCACCACCTCGGCATCAGGGACATGCTTGATGTCTTCTGTAAAACTACTGGCAATTTTTCCTGTGCTTAAAATACCCCAACGTATTCTTTTCATGATTCAAATTTACTCTTATGAAAATCTTCAAACGCTTTTAAAACTTCGTCCCGGGTATTCATTACAAAAGGTCCGCCTCGAGCTACCGGTTCATTCAAGGGTTCTCCTGCGACAAGATAAATACTCGCTTGTGTGCCATTTGTTTTAAAATGGATATTACCCTCTGTATTGTAAACGGCTAATTGACCTTTGGAAAGGGATTCTCCGGACTTAACATCCCCTTCGTAAATAAATCCAAAAGCATTCCAACCATCCATAATGGGAATGGTTATTTCACTTTCCGGGTTTAAGCTAATATCCAGGATCAAAACAGGTGAATGAGATTTGCCTGGGCCGATTGCTCCATTGTAATCCCCGGAAATGACTTTCACAGTTCCGAATACTTCTTTTACAATGGGAATCTGCTCCGCATGGATATCCTGGTAGGCAGGCTCAATCATTTTTTTCTCTTTGGGCAAATTCAACCACAGCTGGAATCCCCGGGCTAAACCATCGGTCTGAATAGGCATTTCGCTATGGACGATTCCTCTACCGGCAGTCATCCATTGGACAGAACCTTCTCCAAGTAATCCCTCGTTCCCGGCTGAATCCTGATGCTGCCATTTTCCGTTCAACATATAGGTAATTGTTTCAAATCCGCGGTGAGGATGAGGTGGAAAGCCGGCGATGTAATCATTTGGGTCGTCGCTCCCGAATTCATCTAATAATAGAAACGGGTCTAGCATATTGAGTTCCGGACTACCGATGATACGAGTGAGATTCACCCCGGCACCGTCAGATGTTTTCATGCCAGTAATGGTTTTAACAATTTTACGCTGAATCATGGGTAAAATTATCAATGATAATAAGTATACAAAAACAAAAAAGCCCTTATAGGGCTTTTTTGTTTTTATCTATTTGAATTCTGTAATTATTCTACCATTTCTCCGCCACCTGTTAAATCGGCAACATTGAATTGACCGTCTTTTTCCATCTGCCGGGCAACACCAACAACCTTTTTACGAGCTGCATCTACATCCCGTTTTGACCTAGGGCCATCTTCTGGTTCGTACATGGCTTGTTTTTTCTGAGGCAAGTTACCAATAATACGATCAACCGTTTCCTGATCCACGCCTTTCATAGCCATGGACACATCAGACAGATCCACAGTATTCATAATGTCACGCAAGATGCTATCGGGGAATTTTTCAATAATATCAATAAACGTGAGATGGTATTTCTTCACATCTTCATAAAGCTCCGGATCTTCGTTTTGCAGTGTTTGTAGATACCGCGCTTCATCTTCCGAGGACATACCACCAATAATTTGGGCTATCTCTTTTCCACCTCCACGAGAGAATTCAGTCGTACGAGGCAGATAACTGGATTTATCATGCAGACGTGCTGCTACTTCAATAATGCCTTCCAAAGGAATATCCCCAAGTGATCCCAGTTCAATCAAGATCTGTCCCTTTTCAACGGGATCAACTTTATCCAGAATTAGCATTCTTTTTTCCGGTTCAAGCTGTGCCAGCACCATGGCAACCACAGGTGCGTCTTCCTTATTTAAGAGAGCGATTAATTGCTCATCCTGCAGGTCTACTAAAAATTCAAATGGCTGAATAGGCCCATCCTCGGGTTTTTCGTCTTGGAATTGTTCACTCAGAAATCCGAAATAAAATTCTTCAATGACTTGTTTTTTTAAAGTAAAAGCCACATCGCCCATTTCTCGCATAGTGGATCGAATCTTTCGGATTTCGGTTTTTGATAAGCCTTTGACCAAGGATAAGGACAGACTTTCCCCTATGACAGAAAAGAGGATTGCTACCTTATGCAGGCCTGAAAGCATATGATAATCAGTAATCATGGTATTCTTCCTTCCTATTATTCTTCGTCACCATCATCACCACTATCGGATTCCTCTTCCGGTTCAGGTGGTGCAGGTGCGGGTTGTTCTAACCATTCTTTTACGATGGTAGATGTTCTACCAGGTTGTCCAACACTCATGGAGACAACCGATTTCCGAATATCATCTATTTCACTTTTTAATACATTCGGATCGTCGCCATATGATTTTGGAGCTTGATGCTCTGGCTCTGGTTCTGGTTCTGGTTCTTGAGTGCTCAATTCATCCTTGGATTCTTCTTCTTTATCGTCTTTATTTTCATCTTTATCATCTTTATCATCTTTATCATCTTTATCATCTTTCTTGGACTTTTTATCTTTTGTCTTAGGTTTTTTCTTTTTCACCTTTCTTGGACGAGGTGGAGGATACATCCATGGTGGAACGGGTGGTTGTTGCTGCTTTGTTCTACCCATGACGAATATAAGAGCACCCACTAAAATAAGAGCTAATACACCCAGGGCAATTAACATTAACTGAGATGAATCCTTACTTTCTGCCTGTAAGGCATCCAATTCTGTCTGTACA
>CAJWPW010000193.1 GCA_913045415.1 uncultured Fidelibacterota bacterium
AGATTCCGGCTTGTATCTGCCTTATGTGGAAAAAATGATTGAAGGCAGCTTAAAGAAAATAATCCCACCGGCAGAACGAGATCCCATTTGCATTGACCTCTACAATTCACCCAAGAATATAGCCTTTTCACAAGCGGTGAATGATGCCATGGATGCAGCAGGCATTGATGCATTTATTTATCCCACCTGGAGCAATCCGCCCCGTTTGGTAGGCGATATGGAAAGTCCCGCCGGAGATAATAGCCAATATATTTCTCCCCATACCGGCATGCCTGCGATTACAGTTCCAACGGGATTTACAGAGAATGGCCTTCCTGCAGGAATTACATTTATCGGCCGACATTTTGATGAACCGAGAATTATGGGGTATGTTTATGCCTATGAACAAAAAACAAGCCATCGTAAACCGCCTCCGGGATTTGCACGATTAAGTAAATAGATAGAAAGATACTTATGTCAAAATTCACTCGCTCTAATAAAACAATTATATATGGATTATTTTTTCTCTCCATTGTATTTGCCCAGCCATTACGCCAAGTGCGGCCAGAAGTTGTGGGCATGTCCAGCGATCGATTGGAAAAACTTACCCATCACATGGAGACCTATGTTCTAAACAATCAACTTTCCGGGGGTGTAACCCTTGTCATGCGTCATGGAAAGGTTGCCTACTTTGATGCATTTGGTTATCGCGATACTGAATCAAAAGACAAAATGGAAAAAGATGATATTTTCAGGATAGCCTCTCAAACTAAATCCATAATCAGCCTAGGCATCATGATTCTTCAAGAAAGAGGTCAATTGCTGATTAGCGACCCCGTCGGCAAATATATTCCGGAATTCAATTCAACCACAGTCGCAGTGAAAACCGAAGTGGGCTATAAAATTGTCCCCGCCAATCGAAAGATAACAATCCGTGATCTTTTAACCCATACAGCAGGTGTTGGATGGGGATTTGGTCCCGGTAGAGACCAATGGGAAAAAGCTGAAATTATGGGATGGTATTTCGCCCATAGGGACGAACCGATTCAAACCACTATAAAACGCATCGCAACACTACCAATGGATGCCCAACCTGGAGAACAATTTGTTTATGGCCTCAGCACGGATATATTGGGTGCACTGATTGAAGTGGTTTCCGGTCTTTCATTGGATCGTTTTTTAGACACAGAAATTTTTAAACCGTTACGCATGAAAGACACGCACTTCTATATCCCTATTGATAAACAGGATCGACTTACGACAGTTTATTCATCGACGGATAATGGCATTTCCCTCTCCCCCGATCCGGGAAAAAGGATTGAGGAAGGCATGATCGGTCAGGGTCATTATGATATAGGTCCTCAAAAAAGTTTTTCAGGGGGAGCGGGGTTGCTTTCCACTGCAGAAGATTATGCCACATTTCTCCAAATGATTCTCAATGGCGGTACCTTCAATAAACAACGAATACTCAGTCGAAAATCTGTCGAACTCATGACGGTTGATCATTTGGGATCAATTGAATTCCCATCGACAAATGGCGTTGGATTTGGGCTGGGATTTTCAATCGTAAAAGATTTGGGAAAACGTGGCACTTTGGGTTCCGAAGGTGAATTTGGTTGGGGTGGTGCATATCATTCCACATATTGGGTAGATCCAAAGGAAGATTTAGTTGTTGTATATTTTACCCAATTAATTCCAGCAAATAATATCGATGATCAACAGAAGTTGAGGTCTCTCATTTATCAAGCTATCATTGATTAGATCTATGAAAATATTTTTTTCCATTCTCTTATTCCTTCTACTCCTTAGTTGTGATAATGAACCAGATTCCGATCTGATTACATGGCAAAAGAATTGGAATAAATGGGAATCAATGAATATGAACCATTATGTATATAATTTTAGAGCCAGTTGCTACTGTATAGACGAATGGGTGCGAGAAGTCAGTGTGACTGTGAATAATAATTCGGTCATTTCTGTTCTATTCACAAATGATGGGGAACCACCCCAGACATTACAAATCAGTGATTGGCATACCATCAATTCATTATTTGATTTATCCAAAACCATCATAGAAGAAGCGGCCGAATTTAAACTTGAATATGACAAAACTTATGGAAACCCAACGCTCATATCTGTGGATTGGGATTTTGAAATAGCAGATGATGAATTCATTTTTAATCTGAGTAATGTAAAAAATAATTAGAAAGGATATTCAATGAAAAAAATTATACTAATATTAGCTTTTACCAATATAGCTTTCACTCAAAATATCAAATCGACTAATACCGTAGAGCAGGTATTGGATAACCTGCATTTATACGCAGCTGAAGCAAATGCGAAAAAATATATTGATCTTTTTGCTGATGGTGCGGTTTTCTTTGGTACGGATATCAGTGAACGTTGGCCCAAAGTAGAATTCAGCAAGTATGCAACTGACCGAATGTCTTCAGGCACGGGGTGGACCTATTTTATGAAGGAAAGAAATGTATACTTTTCTAATGATCATAAAACCGCTTGGTTCGATGAAATCCTAACTAATAAGGGCTATGGCGAATTCAGAGGAACAGGCGTGTTAAAAAGAGTGGGTACACAGTGGAAAATTGCACAATACAATCTCCTACTTCCAATACCTAATAATTTGATGAAAAAATATGCGCTTGAGATTAAAGCGTTCTATGAGCAAAAATGAAATGCAACCATTGTAAAGTAAAAATATTTTATTAGCATGCAAAATAATTCCCATTCTGATATTAATAATCAATATAATCCTACCGGAGGTATTCTTATGATATTACATAAACGTATAGTAATTACAAGTTTTATTGCGCTTTCTATTTTTTGTTCCTGCCAATCCAAATCAATACCAGAGAATCCAAATATTATCATAATTATGGCCGATGATCTGGGCTACGGCGATGTGGGCGCTTATGGAGCAAAAAAAGAAAATGTTAAAACCCCAAACATTGATAAACTAGCTAAAGGTGGTTTAAAATTCACTAGTGGCTATTGTTCCGCTTCTACCTGCACGCCAACCCGATACTCTTTTTTAACCGGATCCTATGCATTCAGAGAAAGTAATACGGGTATTGCACCGCCCAATGCACCAGCCATTATCAAACCCGGAACCGAGACTATTGCATCTTTGTTAAAAAAAGCAGGTTATAAAACAGCTGTTATCGGTAAATGGCATTTGGGATTAGGTGGTCCGGAGGGGCCTGACTGGAATGGTGATTTAAAACCAGGACCTCGTGAAATTGGATTTGATTTCAACTTTCTCCTCCCTACCACCAATGACCGCGTACCTCAAGTCTATGTTCAAAATCATCGTGTAAAAAACTTAGATCCAGACGATCCTCTATGGGTAGGACATGAGAAACCGAGTGAAAAGCATCCAACTGGTATCACCCATCGAAACACATTGCGAATGAATTGGAATGATGGTC
>CAJWPW010000194.1 GCA_913045415.1 uncultured Fidelibacterota bacterium
AATGGGATTGATATGTATGAAAATGAGATCGTGTTAACGCTAGATCAGCTTGGCATTGAAGCATTTCATAGTGAAAACGGGGTTATTACCAGTAGTTACCAAATTGATCTAAAGGGAAATGCAAGGGCTGTCACAATGCTTAATGGGGGTGAATTTTATGTTGCTTGTGAAGATGCCGGTGCCTTTAAGTTGGCGATAGGTTTTTCTGCTCAATCAGATGGGAAAATTCAGTTTGCAAACGATCTATTTGTTACACACATAGCTGTGAATAACAATCAATTGGCATTGTCATGTGCCAGTAATGGACTAGCCCTCTATGAAACTGATGGTAATACAACCATCAGTGCTAGGGGGATTCATGATATTGGTTATGTCTACCATGCAGAATTTTCAGGTGGTTATCTTTTTGCCGCCACGCGCGAAGGATTACAAATTTTTGAAATTGATGAATAAGGAATGAAGATGAGAAAAATTTATCTAGCCCTTATGATTATTACTATTTTAAAAGCGCAAAATATGTCTTGGGATTCCAATGGCCTTCCAATTCGCCAAGGGGTCCACATTGAATGGCAGCGGACGGTGTGTCCTGGTGAGCCCGGAAGTATGATTTTCGTTTGGTCAGACACACGCTATGGCAGCCGAAATATATTTGCTCAAAAAGTAGATTCCTTTGGGTCCTTATTGTGGGGCACGGGGGGTAGCGACGTTACTAATTTGCCCGGCCGGCAAGAGGATCCTGTTGCAATTACCGATGGTGATGGTGGTGCATTCATTGCCTGGGTAGATTATCGGTTTGATGAAGAAGGTGACATTTTCATTCAGCATGTTGATAATGCAGGAAATCGACTTATGGATAATGATGGAGTTGCACTGGCACGAATAGATGGTAGGCATTTAAGTATTAACATGTGTACGGACAGCTTGGGTGGAGTCTATGTGGCCTGGCAGGATAAACGAAATTTCCTCGATGATGATATTTATGGAACCCATGTTTCTTCGGATCACCAGGTTGTTGCTTTGGCCAGTGGGATAGCCATTATTCAAATGAATGGTACTCAAGGTGCCAAAAGTCTTGAATATGCTGGTAATAACGAAGCCACGATTATCTGGTCCGATACACGCAGTGGATCTGGAAATGATATTTACTGCCAAAAACTGAACATGGATATGGATAAAATCTTTGCTGATGATGGTTTATCGGTCGCTGCCACTTCTGATCTTGAAACCACACCTAGAACCACATACATGACAAACGACACTTCATTTATTATTTGGCAATCCGGCACAGAAAACACTGATATTTTCTACAATCTTTTGACTAGTAACGGGTTAGTATTTACTGACGCAGTTCAACTGTGTACTTTTGATTCTCCAAAGGTAAGCCCCAGGGTTAAGCGGAATAGTTTAGGGGATATTTTCATCCAGTGGATCGATTATAGATCAGATCCCACGGATGGCAATCATTTCTTTCAGCGAATTACAGATGGCGGTGACATAGTTTGGGATGAAAATGGTGTACAGTTAGACCCAAGTGGTGATGACCACCATGCCCGGTTTTCAGCAGGATCCTCAGGAGAAGTTTTCGTCTATTGGGAGCGTGGTACATTTCCTAATGTGGATATTATGTATCAGAAGATAGAGTCGGATGGTACGTTACTCTTGGATGACGCATTATTCATTTCTGATGCGACCGGTTATCAGTCTATGCCTAATGTGTTAGTTGATAATGGTAACGGTGCATTCGTGGTATTCTCAGATCAGGGAAATGGCAGTATCGATCTGAAAGTACAGAAAACTGATGGCTCAACAGCGAATTTTGATACAAATGGTCTAATAGCTATGCCCGGACTGGATGGTGATATAGAATACACTAAACCCATGTATTCAGGTGATGATGTTATCCTAACTTGGATTGATGCTCGGGATGGAAAAAAAGTTTTTGGCAGAACTCTTGATGGTAGCGGCCCAGACCCGGGATTACAAAATGGCTTAATGTTAACTGAATTTGACAGTTATACATTTCAGTTGGAAAATGAACCGGTAACATTATTAGCACATGATTTTCTTTTTACAGCTGCTTTTGATGCCTCAAGTGGAGCAAAGTTAGTTCGTATTAACAAGTTTGATCTTGAATATCAGATGCAATGGCCCAGTGGTGGTCAGATAGTTTATCAAGGTCCTGCTGACCAGCGAAAGGTCCATTTATTTGAGACGCCAGATGGAATCGGTGTTGTTTGGTCAGAGATCCGCGATGAAATAGATTTTGATCTGTTCTATCAACGTTACGATTTGGATGGTCTACCTCAATTTGATTCTGCTGGTGTGACCTTAATAGATGGTTTTTGGGTGGATAATTATGTTGAGGGCATTTATTCAACACCTGATGGGGATTTCATAATAGTATGGGTGGACGATATTTGGGGTGCTGGCTCTCTTAAATATCAGAAATTTACCCTGGCCGGTCAAATAGCAGATAGCTGGCCTAGTGATGGTTATACGCTATCATCAACAGGGGACCCGGAAAAACTCAGTGGCAGTATCAGTGCCTCTGCTGATGGAATACTTGTAGCTTGGGAGGAATTTTATAATTTTAATAAAAATATAAAGGCGAATATAATTCACTGGGATGGATCATTGCAGTGGACAGGTGGATTACTTTTGACAACTGCAGAGAATGACCAAATCAACTTAGAACTTGCTGTAGATGAACTGAGTCAGACGGCCTTTGTAGTATGGGAGGATTTTCAAAATGGAAACGATCTAGATATCGTTGGTCAGTTTCTAGACTTGTCCAATAATAGTCTTTATGGTGATAATATTTTTATTTGTGATAATGATCTATACCAGCAGTCACCAGCAGTCAGACGGGTAAATGAAGGCTATTACCTTATTGTTTGGGAAGATGAGAGAGGATTTGAGAATGAAGATCCAGTATTGGCCGGTGGCCTAGATATTTATGCGCAGGTTGTGCATTATGCAGATGGCCTAAAATATTCTACAGCGGGTGTTATTCTATGTCAAGAATACCATGATCAAAAGAAACCACAAATTTCACTTCTGTACACCGATGGAAGTGAAATAGATAATAAATGGTTTGTGCACTGGGAGGATATGCGCAGTTCGGGAAAGGCTGATCTGGTTAACCTCTATGGTCAGGCGATTCAGGTAGCTGATGCAATGACTGCTGATCCATCATCCCTAATGCCCGACCAATATTATATAGGGAATGCTTATCCAAATCCGTTCAATGGAACAGTAAAGATAGATATTGCTATCCCATCATTGCAGCCAGTAGATATTGCTATTTTCAATATGCTGGGACAGATTGTTTATCAAGAAAAACTTTTACCTCTTAGTCAAGGCGTCCATTCATTTACTTGGAATGGAAAAGATCTGTTGCAGCAGGAT
>CAJWPW010000195.1 GCA_913045415.1 uncultured Fidelibacterota bacterium
CAAGCCCCATGGGCTTTTTGGAAAAGATTCTGAAACGGCCGAAAAATGAAAAGGCCGTTTTACTGATTCCAGTTGGGTATCCCGCAGAGAATGCCAAAGTCCCAGACTTGAAAAAGAAGTCTTTTCAAGAAGTGGTGACAATAATTTGATCATTAATCATACCATCAGCCTCTCGAAGATGATGGCCCAAAGAATACTTCGATATTCTCAGTATTCGCAAAACAAGGAAAAACAATGCCCGTTAGAATTCTAATTACAGGCGGTACCTTTGATAAGGAATACGACGAAATCACCGGGAAACTTTATTTCAAGGATACTCATATGCGAGAGATCTTGGATCTGGGAAGATCTAAACTTGAGGTCAAGATCCGAACACTCATGCTTGTGGATAGTTTAGATATGACGAATGATGATCGTGATGTTATTTTAGATAACTGCAGAAGAGTGTCAGAAAATCAAATTGTGATTACCCATGGTACAGATACTATGACAGAGACAGGAAAGGTAATTGCGAATGCAAAACTTGAAAAAACCATTATACTAACAGGTGCCATGATTCCCTATAAATTTGGTAGTAGTGATGGACTATTTAACTTGGGATGTGCCTTGGCTTTTGCGCAAGCCTTACCCCGCGGTGTATACATTGCCATGAATGGCAGATGTTTTGACTGGAATAAGGTTGAGAAAAATAAAAAAACGGGTGTATTTGAAGAATTGTTGTAGGCATTGAGCGTTCATGTGAACAGATTAATGCTTTTTATTTTTCCATTTCTTGAATCCATTTTTTTACCAATTCTACGCCCTCTTTGTGAACCAGTTTTCGTCCCAGCTCTGGCATCATGATGCCAGGGTCAGTGGATTCCATCCTATAGATCATAATTGATTGATCTGGGTATTGCGGAACAATTGTATAATCCAAATCCCCCGAACCACGCCCAGCGGCCACGGGTGGTTTATGGATTCCCAAACGCGTTGGATCCGTTTCTTCAATATTAAGAAATAGTCCAGATGTTTCTCCCGGGGCACCCAATCGGTGACAATGAGCACAATTAATATCAATCAAGGCCCTAGCGCGTTCTTCAATAGAACCGCTTTCAATATCGTTATAATCTGGTGTATAAGGAAGGGATGAGAAACTTGGGAGCCCACTGATCATACCCAACATACTCCACTTTTCTAACTGATTCATTTTACCATCATCATAATCAAAATCATGATTTAGCAACCTTACTTTTGGCCCGATTGGGATCATACGATTCTGGTTTACATGACATCCTTTACATTGATTAAAATTGGGGACACTATACTCAAAATTGATTGATTGCCCTGCTGGATCAACAAATGACACATTTAGTCTTTTACCGGCAATTTCCAAATACGCTTCTGTTTGTTCCGAATTCCAAACATAAGGAAAGCCCAGCCAGCCTTCCTGGGTATTTATCAAAAGCCGTGTTTCAATGAGCTGGGAATCTTGGTCAGAATTGCGAAAGTTTGCGGAATAGTAAAATGTTTTAATCAATACAGATTCTTGCGGGAAATTAAATGTACCATCTTTTTGATACACTAATTGCTGGCCTTTCGGAAGCGCAATAAATCGTGATTTCAGCGCGTAATCAGAAAATAGTTTCGCAGAAACGTCATAGGGTATCACACCAGGGACGGGGTTGTGATTGGCCATATGCCCTTCAAAAAATCCATAATCAGATAATTTGGGTTTGGCATATTTGATAGGACTGCCGCCAAAGAGGAGAGCAATAAGGAGCGGGAGTAAAGCCAAGCAGTTGGCTTTGCTCAACAATCTTGACATTATTTAGCCGAGGAAGTCAAAGGATGTACCCGACCACAATTATGTGGTGACATATCCTCGGAAAAATTTGAAATGAAAGGTGAATACCATTCTTCAAAATTATGTTCAATGTCCAAATCGGTGAAGCGAGCGTCATCATTATCCTGGATACACAACCCCGCTGAATTTTCTGGATCCTGCATGCCATCATAAATAATGTCCGGCGTGTTGCGGCCATACTTCACTGCCAATAATTTACCAATATCATAACCCAACTCAGGTAAGCCTGCCCAACGGTCAAAAGTATTATTATAAATGTGGACGTCTGCAGTATATGGATTATAGAGACTGTCCTTAATGGCTTCTTCCGTCATAAAATAGCTAACCACTCCGGTTCCGACACTTTTATTATTCAGAATAGTGTTTTGGTACACGTGCACATTGCTGCAGGCCAAAATGAGAATACCTGTTCCTGGAATAACTTTTCCCACAATACTGCCAGGCGGTGCAAAATTGAACAAATTATTGGATTCAACCAGATTGTTAAAGACTCGCACATTCCCACCTTTTTTTTGTACAAGATCTGGTAAATCGAAAATAAGAATTCCGCCCGTGTTGTGATAAGAGTGATTTTCGTACACTTCGGCGTTATTGGAATTTTCAATCTCGATTCCCGCTACATTATCATAAGCAGTATTGTAGCGCACCACAATATTATTCGATTGCCCCACATAAATTCCTGCATCCGATGCGCCAATGGAAACAGAGTTTTCAATCAATACATTTTGGCATTGCACCGGATAGAGCCCGTAAGCGCCGTTGGTCTCCTTAGGACCTCCCGTCCATTCAGCTTTAACATGTCTGAAAACAATTCCATCTGTATATTGAATTTTAATGGCATCGCCCTTGGTGTCTTGAACGGTGAATCCTTCCAACGTAATATTTATTGAATTGGTAATACTAATACCCTGGGCACCCTCGTCCTGATTTGAAAAGGAAAGGATAGATTGATCCATACTTTGCCCGCGAATAACAAGATCACTTTTCCCTTCGATGGATAATGTTCCCCGGATGGGGTGCAGGCCTTCCGGAATGGTGATCGTGTCTCCGGGTTCAGCCAGAATGAATTGAGTTTGAAGATTCTTTTCGATGTTTGCAAAAAGCAAACCTGCCATAAAAAGCAACGGAATGGATTGATGTATCAATTTCATTATAGAAAAATTTAGGTGATTTCTGATGATGGATTAAATGAAAAAATGGATTTTAAAATTTGCAATCTGATATTTCATTTTTTCACGTAGCAGCGTTAGATTTAATAAAATGAAGCCTGTACGTATCCACTCTTGGAATGTTTCCCCGAGTGAAGCATTTGCCATCCAAATGAATCTGCGGGATAAGATTACTATTCAGCCCTTACCAGATGAAATCCATCTAGTGGCCGGGACCAATGTTTCACATGATCCAAACACCAATACAATCCACGCCGCACTTGTAATATTAAGGTTTCCCGGTATGGAGCTGGTTGAACGCCATGGTTTATCAGAAGAAATAACCTTTCCCTATGTTCGGGGAATTTTGGCCTTCAGGGAGGCGCCACCAATTATGAAACTCATGAAGCG
>CAJWPW010000196.1 GCA_913045415.1 uncultured Fidelibacterota bacterium
GCATAAATAAGACTCCCCGGTAAGTATTCCCATCTAAATACAAATGTGCCTACTTGATTATCTATCTCAAAGTTTTTATTTCCAGTATAAGGATACGGACTAACTTTTAGTGATTTTTCTTCATCTAAACGATTATAATCCGTGTAATCCATTTTAACTATGAATGGTTGATAATAAGCTTCAAATGTCATTTTTGAAGAGAATGCAATATTTAGTCTTAACTCTGTATTTGTTTGTTTTCTCTTTATATTTGAGTAAATAATATTAACACCATTTTCGTCTTCTACAATTCCCACCCATTGCATTGACCCCGGCCTATCCTCTTTAGAAGTTCTAACTGAAAAATTAATATTATCTGTTGGCTTAAGTATTAACTCAAGTCCATACTCTCTACCTACGCCTCTAATTGCACCTCTAGAAATATTAAATTGAGATCCAAGGATGAATCTTTTACGTCTATCTGTTTTAAACCCTAGACTTATGGATTGCCACGCCTCATCTTTAATTATTACCGCTCGAGAATCACGGTATATATCATCATCTTCATAGGTTTCAGCATTAGCCCTAAGATCCCAACCGAAGCTCCAATAATTAAGAAAAGTATTATCTTGTTCTAGTTCTATATTTTGACGAGTTAAAACAGCATCGCCTCTATCATCTTTTTGTCTACCACGTAAATCTAATTTTAGTTCTAAAGATTGTCGAAGAAACATCGCATTCGGCTTATCTCTTCTTATTGAGCCTCTTACCCCCGAGTACCAATTATTATTTTTTTCTTGATACCCCATTTGACTGACATCAAAATTCTTATCTCTTAAACCACCCCAAATCATCATCTCCCACCAATCAGGATCCTTATATGATAGGCGATAACGACTTGCAAAACCTGTTTGGTCAAGATTAATTGAACTTGCTGCCTGTCCCTGAAAAGAGAGTTTATTATCCATCAGAGTAAGTAACCAATCAACATTAACTGATTGTGCTTTAATTTTCTCATTTTGTCGACGTAAATCAGTAGCTAAAAAACCAATAGTTGAATATTCGTTTACAATTGGTTTTTCTAATCTTCCCACAAAATAATTTGTATATGGTTCTATTAAAAAATCTTCTTTCTTATCCATCCCATCAATTTCATATTCACGAACACCATATTCTTTATCTGTTATCGCATTAATAACACCGTATCGTAAGCCTGACGATGTTTCTCCTAAAATTTTTGCTGCACCAAGAATTGTAGTTTCATTTGGTCTATCTGTTATTGTACCTGAATCAGGTGAATAATAATCTGGTCGTTTACCTATTCTTCTAGAATTAAATAAATTAAGGTGGCTTGTAAAAAAATTCGCGCCCTGAACAAAAAATGGCCTTCTTTCTTTAAGCCGTGTTTCAAAGGCTGAAAGGTTAAGAACTGAAGGGTCCGCTTGAATTTGTCCAAAGTCAGGATTAAAGGTCATGTTCAAAGTACTAGTTGAACTAATATTTGAACGAGTGTCTAAACCAATATTTGCTATATTTTCCTTAACATCGCTATTAGTCTGACCCGATAAAACATAAGGTACAAATTCAAAATTTCTTTGTTGAGGAATCCCTTCTATCCCTTTTAAAATACCAAAATAGGGAACGAAGCCATTTGCTCCCAGAGCTCTTCCAGGCCAATGGATTTCTTCCTGTTTATTAAAATATCCACGTTGAAAACTTGCGCCCCAAGTCTGAATATCACTTTTACTATACTGAAAAACATTGAACGGTATTCTAATTTCAGCAGACCATCCTTCAGAATGCAAAGAGGTCTTACCTTCCCAAACGGCGTTCCAAGTTATATCAAAGCCACCCCATCCTTTTCCCTCTGCAATAGCCGCATCTAATTGTACTTCTGCCGCACTTAAGGTAAACCAGTAGCCAGTTTTATCATCATCATTTGAATCAAATCCAACCCCAACCCAATCTGAATTATTTTCCATTGAACTCCAATCATCACGGCGACCAATGCGTGCCGATATATTTTCTGGATTTGGATCGATATTATTAAATGCTATATATAAATAATTATCATCATATAAAATACGAATCTTGGTTTCTACAGAAGGAGCATGCAAGTTAAATGGTTCATGTTGAACGAATTGATCTAGAACTATTGCTTTATCCCAGACGCTATCATCAAGTATTCCATCAATCACTGGTGGTGCATATGTCCTTTGTGCGGTGGCTACTTTTAACCTGAGTTGGGTATCATCTTCAACTATTTTTTTACCCAAAAAAGGCATGCCATAGATAAAATTAAAATAAATTAATATTGTAAAAAGTATTTTTTTCATGAACTCATTAATTCTATGTGTAAAAAAGTCCGGGAATTTAAGGAGAATAGAAACAGACAACCCCTTTCTATTCAGAAATATTTTCGCCAATAATATTTTTTATTGAATGCTTTAATTCTCTCAATGGTACCACATAATCCGTATGACGATTTTTTGTTAACCATGCAGTTGTCTGGAAATCCTTTGATACGGGATGTCCTGTGTATTGTTCAATCACTCGTTTTCCGGAAAACCCAATATTTCCCGCACCGGATTCAAACAGCCTAATTCCCCGGGAACCATAGCCAATGGCCACACCGCCTAAAGTTGGATCGGTGATTATAGTCACTACGGGCAGCCCTGCTTTCTCTACTCGTGTAATGGCTAATTGGGCCTTTGGGATACTCACCATGGATGAACATCCTGCATGCATGCGTGCACCACCACCGGCTGCTTGAAGAATCATCGGTACTTTTTTATGGATGGCAATTTCTGCAGCACGCCAAATTTTCTCCCCCGTACTCATACAAAAGGAACCACCAAGAAATCCGAAATCATTGGTGCAGAACACCACATCATTTCCATCGATCTTGCCATCCCCGGTTATCATGGCTGTGGGCAATCCAGTTTTCTCACGTTCAGCAACCAGTTTTTCGCCATATCCCGGGAATCCCAATATATCCTTATCCAATATGGATGCTGTTTCAACGTGTTCCTTAAATGAATTTGGGTCCAAAACCAAATCGATATAATCCCAGGCTGACAGGCGAATGGTTCGGAGCCCGCAATGATCACACACAAAATCTTTTTTTGTCAACTGCTCCAAAGAAACAGGATCAAACACCCGTTTCCCGTTTTGATCTTTACATCCATTGTGTCTCTTAATATATCCATTGGAATTCGGCACCGGAAGGCGAGACTTCGGCTCCCTGTCTACTTCTATCCCTTCTTCCCATTGTCCCATTTTAGACCACCGTTTCACGCGATTTTCAAATACGCCATCAATCGGTATTTCTTTTAATTTTTTAATATTTTTTATCAGTGCTGTTTTCAAGGATTGAATGGACTCTTGGGGAAAACG
>CAJWPW010000197.1 GCA_913045415.1 uncultured Fidelibacterota bacterium
AGCCATCCGATGCCTGCATGCTTGAAATGAGATGCCACTCCCACATTTGACGCATGGGCGCGATGAGCTGTCCCAAAAGCATCATTGATATAAATTTGCCCATGGCGTGCTAACCGTGAAGCAAAAGTTGGATCATTTTTCTTTTCTCCTGGATGAAACCGTAGATTTTCTAATAGATGAATCTCTCCGGCTTTCAGGCTTAAAGAAGTGTCAATAGCATCATTAGAGACACAATCTTCAGAAAATTTGATAGGCATTTCCATAAGCCCAGCCAATTCTTCTCCAGCTGGAATCAAACTTAATGTAGGATCCACTTCACCGTCTGGTCTACCTAAATGCGACATAAGGACGACAGCTGCCCCGCCATCCAAACATGTATTGATGGTGGGCATGGATGCCTTAATTCGAAAATTATTGGTAATCTTTTCCCCTTCCATTGGTACATTAAAGTCCACTCTCACGAGGATATTTTTTCCCTTTAAATCAAACGCTTTCAGCGTACGTATCATCTTTTTTCTCCAAGGGTGTTGCCACGGTAAGTGCAACAATTGTTTTTGCTCCGGCATCTTTTAATATGGATGCCATGGATGAAATCGTCGACCCCGTTGTTAATACATCATCCACGATTCCAATGTTTTTATCCGTAACATCCTGATTGATTTTGAATGCCTTTTTCATGTTGTTTAATCGTTCTTTCCGGTCAAGGGTCGTTTGAGAAATGGTATGTTTTATCCTTTTCATTAATTTTGTACGAACTGGTTTTTGAACGGCTTTACCTAATCCATCTGCGATATACCTAGCTTGGTTAAACCCCCTATCCCTAAACTTTACAGGATGAAGCGGTACGGGTATCAAATAATCTAATTGCTGAATTGTTTTTTCATGAAGTCGATCTCCTAATAATTTGCCGAGGAAGAAACCAATTCTTGCTCGCTCTTCATACTTCAATGAATGAATGGCGGTTCTTAATTCATCGCCAAAATCCCAACCCGCAAGTGCTATATCAATTCCATCATTCACGGTTAATTCCTGAACCCTGTTCTCAATTGGGAGTGGGGTCATATGTTGAAGACAATCAAGGCAAATAGGATCCTGTGAGAAAAAATCTCCTTCTTTACAGACCAGACACTGATTTGGAAAAATTAAATTTATAAATGTATTCCCCACTGTGCTCAGACTTGGAATAATTGTCAAAATAGCCATATTAGATTCTTGAAATTAGTGGAATTTCTAAAAACATACCAAGGTAGATTGGTTGGATATTTCTTTTTCTTTAGAAGGGCGGTAATTTCACCTATGCCTGATTTTTTCGTCAGTAACAAATCCAAGATCAATTTCCAGGATCTTATGCCCCACCGCATACATGAGATCTTGCTGGTCGCCAGTGTTTATGATGCATTTATTCTTGAAGAAGATGGTCATCTCACGGAGCAGATTTTGACAGAATATATTGGCATGAATTTCAATTATGCTCCTAGAGTTACCCGTGTTTCCACCGGGCGTGAGGCCATAGATATAATGGTTAAAAAGAAATTTGATCTAGTTATTGTCATGCTCCGGATTGAAGATCAAGATCCAATTTCTCTTGGTACTGCCATCAAGGAGCAATATCCCAAAAAACCAGTGATTCTTCTGGTATTTGATGAAACAGAATTAAAACAGCTTCCGAATACAATTACACCTAAATCCATTAATCGCATATTTATCTGGTCTGGTGATGCCAGCGTTTTTCCTGCCATTATAAAGTACGTGGAAGACCGAAAAAACGCTAAGCAGGATATTGGTAAGGGCGATGTTCGCTCAATCTTGTTGGTGGAAGATTCTCCAAGGATGTATTCCATTCTTCTGCCATTGATTTATAAAGAAATTATGTATCAGACAAAGAACTTAGTGAATCGAAGTTTGAGTCAATCCCAGCGATTGCTTCATCTTAGAGGAAGACCTAAAATTCTATTAACAACTAATTTTGAAACAGCACAAAGTTTTATTAAGAAATACAAAAATAATATGATTGGTGTGATCTCGGATGTGCGATTCCCAAAAAAGGGAATTAAAGACCCTGAAGCGGGGTTAAAGTTTGCACAATGGGTTCGGAAAATTGACCCATCCATACCAATTATGCTTCAGTCTACTGAGATAGATAACCGTGAAATGGCCAAGCAAGTTAATGCGGCATTTCTACATAAAAGGTCCAATACGCTTCTAACAGATCTACGAGTTTTTATCACAGAAAATTTTGGTTTTGGTGACTTTATTTTTAAAACTTCCAATAAAAAAGAAGTTGGACGTGCTAAATCGATCGATGAATTCATCAACGGAATTAGAGAAATCCCGGTTGAATCGTTATTGTACCATGCAAAAAGTCATCACTTTTCCAATTGGCTCGCTGCAAGAACAGAATTTAAACTCGCTTCAAGATTGCGTCCCATTTATGCCCACGAATTTGATTCAGGTGAATTATTAAGAACGTATTTATTACAGTGCTTAAGCTCTGAAAAAGAAGAAACCGATTACAGGGTACTGGACTATACATCTGCTCGCTTCAAAAAACAAAAATCTGATTTTTTCCGCCTATGTGGCGGTTCTTTGGGTGGAAAAGCTAGAGGGCTGGCATTTGCCAGATCTATGATCAAGCAATCAGGTATTGAGGAAGAATTTGAGGATGTAACCATTCGTGTTCCAGATTGTGCTGTCGTGGGAACTCATGAATTTGACCAATTCATGAAAGATAATCAATTATGGCAAAAAACTCTCAAGATCGCGGATAATAAAAAATTAGAAAGAGCTTTTAAAAAAGCTCGCCTTTCCATAGATCTCATTCTAAAGTTGGAATCATTTATCCGAGATCATAAAAATCCATTGGCTGTAAGGTCATCTAGCCTCTTGGAAGATTCTCAATATCAACCTCTTGCCGGTACCTATAAAACTATAATGCTACCCAATAATTCAAGATCAACAAAAAAAAGATTGAATGAATTGATGATAGCTATAAAGAGTGTTTTCGCATCTACATTTAAAGGTGAAGCCAAATCATTATTGGGCTCTACAGGACATAGTATCGAAGAAGAAAAAATGGCTGTTGTCATTCAGGAAATGGTAGGTCAGTCTTACAAAAGCAAGCGGTTTTATCCAACATTCAGCGGTGTTTTAAAAAGTATTAATTATTACCCGGTTTCTTATATGAAACGGGACGAGGGTGTTGCCTATCTTGCATTGGGATTTGGCAGGACAATTGTAGATGGTGAAAAATGCCTTAGAATATCTCCAGAATATCCCTTGATCCTGCCCCAATTTTATTCTGTAAAAGCAACAAAGCAAAATTCTCAAAACCAGTTCTATGGATTACAACTTAAAGCATCTGAGAATAATTC
>CAJWPW010000198.1 GCA_913045415.1 uncultured Fidelibacterota bacterium
ACTGGGTTTTACTTTTTTCTTTTCGGGTGTTTTAGCGGCTGTTTTGGATGGTTCTTTCTTTTCTTTTACAGCAACGGTTTGATCTTTTTCAGTTTTAGCCAAGTCAATGACCCCCAGTTGAGATGTTAATAGTTTGTTTGGCTTTGAATAAAGCCGGCGAATTTAGGAATAATTATTAATTATTTAAAGATAATCTTCTAGATATTCTAAATTTTAAATAATACTAATGTCTTTGAAACTTGATTAAAAAAAGATTCTACACTACTGAATCTGTGATATGTATTCATTTACATGTTTTTCTAAGATGTCTAATGGGACAGCACCATTCCCTAGAACGACGTCATGAAAATCACGAATATTGAAATTGTCACCCATTTCTTTTTCTGCTTTGGAGCGGAGTTCACGGATCTTCAATTCACCTATTTTGTAAGCTAACGCTTGCCCCGGCCACGCAATGTATCGATCAATCTCCACGGTGACATCATTCTCAGTTTTGGCAGTATTAGATAACATAAAATCAATTGCTTCCTGACGGGTCCAACCCAACGTATGCATTCCCGTATCTACAACCAATCTACATGCGCGCCACATTTCATAAGTGAGTTGACCAAACTTGCTATAAGGATCTTCGTAAAACCCCATCTCTTCTGCTAATTTTTCAGAATAGAGTCCCCACCCTTCCACAAATGCGGTATACCCGCCATATCGACGGAATTTTGGTATATTATCCAACTCTTGCGCTAGGGTGATCTGTAAATGATGCCCAGGAACCGCTTCATGGATGGAAAGTGCTTCCATCTCATATTTTGGACGTGTCTCCAGTTTATAAGTATTGGCCATGAAAAAACCGGCTCTGCCCGCTTCCTGAGACCCAGAATAATAATACGCTGTGGGTGATGCAGGTGCTTGATAATCTGGGATTGGTTTTACACCGTAAGGCAATCTCGGAAGTAAACCAAAAAACTTGGGCAATTCTGCGTCGGCTTTTTTACAAATCATTCTATATTCATTTAGCAACTCATCCTCCGATGTAAAATAAAACTGAGAATCAGAACGGAGAAAGGTCAGGAATTCGTCAAATGACCCATTGAATTCTGTCATATTGATGACCTTTTTCATTTCAGCCCGAATTCTATCTACTTCGCCCAATCCGATTTGGTGAATCTCTTCAGCTGTCAGATTTGTGGTTGTGTAACTCTTGATCTGATATTTGTAATAAACATCTCCATTGGGAAAATCCTTACAAGCAATGGACTCCCCACATGAAGGAAGGTAGGATTCAATAAAATAGGAATAAAGTGTTTCATAGGCTGGATAGACATATTCCGTCAAAACAGATACCATTTCATCAATTAGTCGGGTCTGTTCTTCGCTTGGTATGGATTCGGGAAAATCATTGAATGGTTTAAATAGTGGGGATTCCTCAATCAATTTTTCAAACTGGGCTTTAATCTGATCTGGCACAGACACCAATATAATCTTGGGCGGTACCCACCCTTCTTTCACACCCCGTTTCATGAGATTGATCGTTTGGTCCAGTTTGATTGGGAATGCCCTCATTCGAGCGAGATAATTCTCATAATCCTTCACGTTATTAAAAGGCATATAATTTGAAATCCCAGCAAAACCAATCTGGATACCACCCATTTGATCTATGGGAATTAAATAAGATAAAAACTGGAATCCCTCGATCTGTTTTTCTATCCCTTGGAGGTAAAGATCATAATTCAGTTGATCATCTTCCGATAGTTTAGATCGATCTATTTTTTTGACAGTCTCTTGGAGTTCTCTGGTTTCACCTTGCCTTTTCAAAATGGTTTCGTAGGACGTATCATTTAGTTTATCATTGAACCGATTATCCCCTAAACTGGATGCCCATTCAGGATTTCTTACAATCCCCTTTTCCCACTGTTCAGAAAGAAGTTCATGAAATTTTTCAGACTCGGATTTCTCTCCATTTTCAATTTTGTAATCAGAATTAAAAATGACACAGTCTACATTTAAAAATAGAATTAGTAATAGAAAGAATATATTTTTCATTGATTTAATTGTTATTGATTAATTCTGCTAAGAGATAAATGTCAAAAATATTAATTATATCGTCAAAATTTAAATCTGCGAGTGTATGTTGTGATTCAGTCAAACCCAAGTTATATAGAATCATATTGACAATCAATATAATATCCATGTTATCGATAATTTCATCTTCATTCACATCACCATAAAACGCACCATTATCTAATCCTTTATAATATTTCATTACAGTAAATAACCCGTTAATGTCACTGCCAAATACAAAATCATTTTCAGTGTATTGATAAATCCCCCAATTACCGGCCCAAGGTGGTGATGGGTCATCATTGTCCGTATAAGTATCAAAGTGTGCAGATTCAATGGGGTCAACTGGATCACTAAAATCGACAATGGACATTCCATAAGTATAATTTGATATAAATAATCGAGACCCCATAACTTGTGCATTATGCGCTACAAGGTTCGGCCCAAGGTATTCGCCTACAACATGAATATTTTCCAAATCTTCAACATTCCAAAATTTTACGGTTTTCGTTGCAGTTTCCTCGGTAGTCATAACATATTTACCATCGTCTGAAGGCCAAATAGTGTGAACATATCCATTATCAGGAATGTCCACTCTCACTATTAATGCTGGTGATGTTTTCTGACTTACATCGTACATTGAAAATGTTCCACGCCAGCCCTCAGCAATATACACCGTATCATTTCGTGCAAAAACATCATGAATTTGTTCAGTAAAAATATAATGAATTTCCTGGGGATCCTCGGAGTTATTAATATCAATGATACGGACTCCTTCACGGTTTTGGCCCAGCACATAAGCAAACCCTGTAGATACATCTATGGACATATTATGCGACCGAATATGATCATTGTAGATATAAGTACTGGTTAACAAAACACTATCCGGCAAGGATGATAAATCGATGATTTGCATTCCTTCGTTTGTTCCAGTGTTTTCACTCACAACAAAGGCATAATTCTCAAATGTTTTAATATCTCGATGAAAGTATGCATCGCCCTGCATCGGGCCTAAAACTGTATCAATAATTGCCATGTCTTCTACACGAATAAAAACCACGCCTTCTAAAATTCCCATCATGGCATAGTCTTCTCCATCCAGAGAGGTGTACCCCCAAACATCTGATCCGCCATTTCCCATACCATCATCATTGAACTGGATCTGACCATGGAGGGTAAATGTATCTCCCGCCATCGTTATTGAAGACAGGAAAGATAGAATACAAAATCCATTCAAGAATTGGGTTGGAAAAAATCTCATTTTTAGAATAACTATTTAAAATAGAGGTAGAACTTATAAAATAATAGTTAC
>CAJWPW010000199.1 GCA_913045415.1 uncultured Fidelibacterota bacterium
CCATGATCACCTTGAAGTCCTATGCGACCTTCAGTTGCTTTTGCGAATAAGGGCATTTTATTAAATTTACTTTTTTTAACTAAGTCCCACATTGCTTTGCTACCATAGGTATACTCAACTATCTTAACTCCATTCAGCCAATGTTCAATATTATTGTTGTATGCTTTTATTTTCACTTTATTGAATTCACCGGCAGGTTTTACAACAAGCTCTGATGAAGCTATCATAGCGTACAATGCCCCAGCCGAAGTAAGAGTATTTTTACCGTCAGTATGGACCTCGTTGTCTAATACCTGCATTTCGGGCGCTGTTTGCCATATATAATCGCCTTCCTCAGTTGCGTAATAAAAAATTCCACTGTTACCGCCAACTGCAACTTTCCACTCTAGCTCTAATTCAAAATTTTTATAAACTTTTTCACTAATTAGATCTACACCATGTCCAGGCATTGTTTTAAGAGTGCCATCAACGACTTTCCACTCATCCGAAGGAAAACTGTCTTGTTTATATCCGCGAAGTCCGAAAACGTTTTCTCCATCAAATAAAATCTCCCAATCTGACTCAGTTGAGCAACTCATTAATGAGAATGTAACTATTAAAAGAATTTTTTTCATTTTTTAACCTTTTGGATTCCATTCACCTTTAGCCACTGCCGGGACAAAATCATCCAATCCTGGTGGTGGGAACTGGATTGTTTTATCCTGCTCCGCACTCATGTAAGCCGTCATAAGTAACTCTGTTACTGCCACGCCATCACTGAAATTTTCTTCCGGACGTTTTCCTGCTAAAAAACTTTGAACCATGTGGCGATTTTCAGCCGTATATCCATAGGCGTCTGTCTCGCTGCTCACTATAGGCATCTCCCCCGATTCTGCATTCTGTTTTTCAACCAGGTCTTCCCCTTCTGCTCCTGAGACATTCCTGCTGAAGAACACTTTCAGATCAGAATCCAACGTATTCACAAACATGGAATATTCGGGCCCAAACAGTTCCATACTTAATCGTAAACCAGCCCCTACAAAACACCAGGATGTGGTGGTCTCCACTACGAGTTTTTGGCCATATTCATCTTTATATTCAATGAGCGATCTTGCAAAATCTTCCGCAGGGCGGTTCACATAATCTATTTTCCCGCCACTGTTTTCCTTAAGGATCTCGGCATATTTAGGCTGCTGCCATTTTAAACAGGATGCGTAGGCATTCACACTTAACGGGGTCAATGATTCCCGCTTGGAACCAGGTTCCGTAAGCATAAACCGTGCTTCTTCCACAGAATGGCACATCATATCATTGAGTACACCGCCTCCCTGGAGCTCCCCTTCCCAGAACCAGGGCATGTGGGGTCCACTGTGTTCTTCTGCTGCTCTGGCTAAATACGGTCGACCCGTTGTTTTCGCACCCCGCGCCCAAATAATTTCCTTACCACGGGTCACGGACGGTGCAAAAACCTGGTTCTCCAGATAGCCGTCCAGTAAACCGACCTGTTGGGTAAGTTCCAGAACCCTTTTGGCTTCTTTTACATTTCGTCCCAGGGGTTTTTCGCAGGCAATTCCTATCAATTCCCCTTTTCCTGATTCAATGGCAGCAACAATCTCTTCCATGATTTCAATCCGGGTAAAATTAGGAGCACATATCCAGATGGCATTGATATTGGAGTCTGCCACCATGTCCGTAACCGTATCAAATGCTTTTGCTTCTCCTACACCAATCGTACGGGCCAATGCTGCAGATTCTTCCGCAGAAGCTTTTGTCCTAGACATAACACCACGGACATCACAATCTCTAACTCCAATTAAAGACTGAATATGAAACCGGGTAATGAAACCACCACCCACAAAACCGATCCCCAATCTTTTTTTATTCATTCTGAATTTCCATCCGATAATTGTTCTTGAAATAACATTAAGAAAAAGATCATCGTCACCAATCCTATGGCTGACATGGTATACCAAAAATTTGAAAAACTAAATACATTATCCACCGTGTACATATTTTGAAGATACCCGGAAAGCCAACCGCCAATCACAGGACCGCCACCAAGAATAATAATCCCAAAAACAGTCTGGGCGGAATGACGCACATCTTGGTCCGCAAGTTTATCAACATAAATATATGCTGTCGCAAAAAAGAAGGCATAGCAGAAGCCATGGAATACCTGGCTTACCACTATGATCCAAACCGGGAGCATTGCAGTACCAAATATGGCATAGCGAAAGAAATAGGCAGCAATACCAATGGTAATCACCTTTTTAAATCCCAATCGTTTAAGAAAAAATCCCAGATAAGCCATGGCCAGGATCTCAGCAAATTGGCCAATGGTCATGGCAGGTCCGATCTGGCTATCCGGGATACCAATATAAGATAGAAAAGGTCCAGTTTGTAAAAAATAGATCTGGTGAATGATGCTTACAGCCAGACTGGCGACAACCAATATTGTAAAAGATGAATACTGAAACAAATCAAACGCTTTTTTGAAAGCCAGTTTTTCCACTGCATCTCTTTTTGGAGGTGTAGGAGGTAAAAGAAAACAAAAGGCGCCGTAACTGATTGATATAATACTAGAAAACTTAAGTGCATCTGCAAGCCGGCTGGTCACGTTTGGAACCTCGGCACCAACGATAAATGGCGGCATCCATTGCAATTGCAGATCTGTCTGGAGCCAAATCATTGGGAATGCCCAACTGGCTACGATCCAGCCGATCGTACCCCAGACTCGGATCTTGGGAAAATTATTTTCCTGATCATCAATATGAGCAAAGGTGATAGAATTGGATAAGGCTAAAGTTGGCATGTAGAGCACGCTGTAAATAATGGACAGGACCAGCCAGGATTGATAATCAGTTTGGGAAGCTGTGACCCATTTTACTATAGCACCAGCCGTTACCAGAAAAGCAAGGATTCTCTCGGTACTGAAATAACGATCTGCAATCTGCCCCGCAATAAAGGGTGATGCAATGGCTCCAATTGAACCTGCCAAGCCAAGGATCATACCGATCTGGGTACCTGAAAATCCTAAACCACCATCTGAGATGCTGGCAGAAAGATAGCGGGCAGTAACGGGCAGCCATGCTCCCCAAAGAGCATATTGGAGAAACATCATAGTCCCTAAGCGGGAATTCTTATTCATATTTAGAACTTGGATTTATATTATTAGATCAACCTGCGTTTCACTGGATCCCATTCTACTCTGCGTCCAGTAAGATAGGATTCCGTGGCCATGGCACAGGTAACCGCTTCCTGGAAGGCTATATCTATATTGCACTTGGGCTGGGTTCCACTGCGAATCGCATCGAGCCAATCCTTAATATGCAGATGAGTGGGATCTACACGTTTTCCTTCTCGATAGGTATACAGGAGTCCTTTATT
>CAJWPW010000200.1 GCA_913045415.1 uncultured Fidelibacterota bacterium
TTGTTAAAAAACTGATTTTATTAAAATGAAGATACCCAGGTTCCATCTAGCTTTTCCCGTCCATGATCTAGAATTGGCACGGGAATTTTATACAAATATACTGGGATGTACTTTGGGCCGTGAATCAAAAAAATGGATTGATTTTAATATGCACGGTCATCAGGTTGTGGCACATCTTTCACCGAAAGATTGTAAGGCTGCTCAATCCAATTCTGTAGATGGAAATCAGGTTCCGGCCCGGCACTTTGGTATAATTTTACCTTGGGAGGATTGGGAAACCTTGGGAGAAAAGATTAGAAAATCTGATATTGAATTTATGATTGAACCCAAAAAAAGATTTAAAAAGAAGAAAGGAGAACAAGGAACATTTTTCATCCAGGATCCCAGCGGGAATGCGCTGGAATTCAAATCTTTCAAGGATGATAAGATGGTTTTTGAAAACTAAATTATGCCAAAACTTACATTACTACCAGATAACAAAGTCATAGAAGTTGAAAATGATAAACTCATTTTAGAAGCAACTCTGGATGAAAATATTGCCCATGCCCATGCTTGCGGTGGAGAGGGGAAATGTACCACCTGTCGCGTGTTGGTCTTAGATGGTTTGGACCACTGTTCCGAGCCATCAGAAAAGGAATTAAGGATCAAGGACAAGATCCATTCTACCCAGGAATTCAGATTAGCTTGCCAAACCAGGATCCAAGGAGATATGACGGTTCGACGGCTAGTCTTGAATTCAGATGATATTGAAATGGCATCCCGCCAATCTGTTTCAGGCTTGGGTCGATTAGGTGAAACAAAAAAGTTGGCGATTCTTTTTTCAGATATTCGCGATTTCACATCATTCTCCGAAAAAATTACACCTTACGATACCGTTTTTATTTTGAATCGTTATTTCAATAGAATGGTGACAGTGATCGAATCATTTGGGGGTCGAATTGATAATTATTTAGGCGATGGACTTTTGGCCCTTTTTGGCGTAAATGATGAAGCTGATCCGGCCTTGGCTGCTGTACAATCCGCCATTGATATGTGCACTGAAATGGATGAAATGAAACCGTATCTTAAAACTATGTATGGCGAATCCTTTGATATTGGTGTGGGCGTTCATTATGGCGATGTGGTTGTTGGAAATATTGGCGCTGGAAGATCGAGCCGATTAACAGCCATCGGTGAAGCAGTCAATTTTGCCAGCCGAGTAGAAAGTGCAAATAAGGATTTCCGTTCAAGAGTTTTAATCTCTGAAGCAACCCATGAAAGTGTTAAAGACTCTGTTAAAGTTAAAGATTTTGTAAGAACTAACTTAAAAGGGGTTGAGGACCGAGTGACTCTTTATGAAATTGAAGATGTGTCTGATTCTGTTGAAAAAGTAGAAAAAAATGAGTTTTTTGAGAATGAAATGATTTGGCGAAAAGTAAGTTCGGTTTCCAGTTTTATCGATGAGCCACAGCAGATCCTAAATGTCAAAAGAGACAAAATTTTGATTGCAAAGTGCAATGATGAATTTGTGGCTATGAATGACCAATGTCCCCACGCTTTATTGAGTTTGAAAGGGAGTGAAATAAATCCAAAAGAAAATACAGTCAAATGCCGATGGCACTATAGCGTATTTTGTACACAATCTGGTGAAGTTAAAAAGTGGATTGATGATGGTGGTTTGAAATTCTTTGCAAAGTTAGACTCCAAGGCAAAAGAAATTGCCTCATATGAAGAAAAAAATTTAGATCTATTTGTAACAAAGGTGATTGATGATACTGTTTGGGTAGGGATGGATCCAGAATATTAATAAATTAACAAAAGATGTTTTGCCATGAATCAAGATCAATACAACCTCACATCAGCCTGTATTTTCTGCTGCAGGGCTAGTCCATCTTAATAGAGTGGTAAATGATTTGGATTTCATCATCGGATCCTATGACCTTCCAATGGAATTCAGTTTGTTTGCTGTCCTAATTTTGGGGATTATGAGTTTCAATGGATTTAAACTGCTCTTCAAAAAATAAATCAAATCCATATACCCATTCGTTTCTAAATTTACCCGAACACGAAAACGGAGGTTCACTATGAAGCGATCCCTCTCTTTAGCCCTCTTAATCAACCGAACCTGGATGGCTTTTTTCATTATTTCTTCCCTGAATAGTCAAAGTGTCCCCGGCGGTGATATGTTGACTGAAACACCTCTCTACCCAGTGCCAGCAGAGATGACATTTGAAGAATATCAGGATATGAATCGCCGGCTCACCATTGGATTAGCCCTGACATCAATTCCGATTCCGGGAATTGTCCATCGTTATGCGGGAGAGAAAAAAAAGGCACGCCGTTTATTTATGATTGGCGCTGGTGGATTAGGTCTTATGATTGCTGGTGCATCTATGATGGGTGAGGAAAAATGGCCAAAATCAGATTATGAAATTTTTCCCCTGAATGACGGAAAAGATAATGAAATACGCTATGAAAAAATCCCGATAAAGCAGATTGGTGATGATATTGAATACAAATTGGTTCCCATGAATAAACAGAGAGACGGCTCAGGTGGTGGACTCATTATTTTAGGTGCGCTTGTTTTAGCGGGAGACATATTTTACGATTGGCTCCACGGCTGGAAAATGATTGTGAATAAGCGGGATGCAGTCCGGTATAAATATGGTCAGCAAATCCAGGTTTCAGTTAGGCCAGAGGTTAACCTCAATACACAATCTGCAGGTATAAACTTTAGATTGTTTTTCTAATTTTTTATTTTTTTACCCGGAATGATGAAATGTTTCCTTTTAACACTCATGCTCAATTTTGGTTGCTCTCAAAATACAGACAGTTATGAGATCAAACGGAAATTTATGGTAGAAGACCAGATCGAAAGACGGGGTGTGAAGGACGAAGGTGTTTTAATGGCAGTCCGAAAAGTAAAACGGGAAAAATTCGTTCCCAAAAAATATCTGGACTTGGCCTATTCCGATGGGCCATTACCTATTGGTCATAAACAAACGATCAGCCAGCCTTATATTGTCGCTTACATGACAGAGCATCTCCAGATTTCAAAATCTCAAAATGTATTGGAAATAGGAACAGGCTCAGGATACCAAGCCGCAATCTTGGCGGAAATGGCTCATCATGTTTTTACAATTGAAATTATACCCGAGTTGGCTGAAAGCGCTGAAAAAGTACTGATGGAATTAGGATATGAGAATATTACAGTGAGAACCGGTGACGGTTACAAAGGCTGGCCCGAGGAAGCACCTTTTGATCGCATCATGGTGACGGCGGCGCCAAATGAAATTCCAGAAAAACTGGTGGAACAATTGGCGCCAAACGGTCGCATGATCCTACCTGTAGGTGGGAGTATTTTTGCGCA
>CAJWPW010000201.1 GCA_913045415.1 uncultured Fidelibacterota bacterium
ACACACGTCCGGGGCTCATGATGCGAATCCCAACATCCAGCAATCAAAAAACGCCCTATTTGTTCCGAACGGGGTTTGGAACTGAAATTCACAACTTTGATCCGTTTAATACGGCAAAAGGTGTTTATTTTGATATGGAATTAAACAAAGGGTTCGCTTTTGGATTTTCTGCTGTTCAGGGTGGAGATACCACATCTCTTGCCGTATTGAAGGAATCGCAGCAGAAACCGGTCGTGGAATTTGGATTTCATTTTCAACAGCGTGTCTTTTCCTATAATGATATTTCGTTAACAGTTGGATTACAAGATGTTGTTTTTCAAAATGATCAAACTTCAGATGAGATTCTAAGCCTGAATACATCCCTTTTATCTTTTTTTACTGTCTTGGCCAGTGAAAAAGACCTAGGAGAGTATAAGATGAATACATACATGGGCTTTGGATCCGGTGGCCTGGCGCCCATGGATACGATTGAAGTTGATCCTGATTCAGTTAGCACAAGCGCCGGTGTATTTCTTGGATTTGTATTAAAGACCCCGTATTTCGCAAGACGGGGCGGCATGGATATTGTGGGTGAATTCGACGGGACAGGTGTCAATGTGGGACTCCGCATCCCCCTTACCTCGGATTACCGCCTGAACCTAGGGTTCACCCACATAGAAAGATTGCCGGATTGGGACAAAAGGTATTGGGCAGGTCATCCTGGTTTCACACTGGGGTTTGATATGGCTGTCCCCCGGGAACCTAGGCGACGACTGCAAGGTGGCCCATCAGGTCCAACAAATATTTATGGTCCATCTGATGGTTTACCGGGTGGAATGGAAACCCTGCCTTTACATCGTGACTCGACCATTACAATGGCAAATATTGCTGTCATAACATTGAGAGATTCCATGGCGCTTATGAATAATGAAATGAGGAATTTATTGGTACGCTTATCTGCTATGGAGCAAAATACAAAATTTTTATCTGATTCACTGGTGAATATTCAACTGGAAACAAATGTCTCTGAAAAGAATATGAATGAAGCCTTGAGGCACTTATCTAGATCATTAAGGTATTTTTATGCAGGGGATTATCGAGAAGCATTGAAAGAGGTGGACCTGTCATTAGAGTTAAATCCAAATTTAGCGCTTGCTTATGCCAGAAGAGGGTCAATCTATTATAAATTAGGAGATGTTCAGAGAGCTACAATAAACTGGAACCTCGCACTTCGCCTGGATCCAGAGTATACAGACGTTAGAAATATCTTGAAGGCTCTGCATGAAAATAATTTAAAATCCGCAAATATTTTAGAGGAGTAAGTTTATGGATATTGCTTTAATTATTGGAGTTATTCTTGGTATGGCTGCCATGATCGGCAGTATTGCTTATGCACTCTTTGTTGAGGGCTCAGCTGGTGGATTTGGTGACTTTATTTCGATACCGAGTTTTGGAATTGTTGCCGGTGGTATGATTGCATCTATTTTTGTGGCGTTTCCCATGCCTCATGTTGTGGCACTGGGTAAAGCTATTGGCGCCGTATTAAAACCGGCTGATGATAAAATGGGTCCCTTAGTTGATATAGCATGTGAAGTTGGAGAATCTGCACGAAAAGGTGCAGCAGATCTTGAAAAAGCAGTTGAGACAGTTAGAATTTATTTTTTAAAGGATGGTGTCCAAATGGTGGTAGATGGATATTCTCTGGATGAAGTAACTGAGATTATGGAAACAAGAATTGAATATCGTGAAAAGCGTGAAAAAGTTCAAACAGATATGTTAAAAGCCATGGGTGACCTTGCTCCAGCCTGGGGTATGGTTGGGACGCTAATCGGTCTGGTGCTTATGTTAGCTGGATTTGGCGGTGAAGGCGGTGCAGATAACCTGGGTGGCGGTATGGCCGCAGCATTGATCACTACACTTTATGGTGCTGTTTTTGCAAATCTATTTTTTCTGCCGATGGCCCAAAAAATGGGCAATAAAACTACAATGACATCTATGTCTGCGAGCCTGCTGGTGGAGGCAGCGAGATTGATTCATCAGAAAAAGCATCCTCTTATTATCAGGGAAAAACTCAATTCTTTTATTCCACCTGCGGAGTGGAAGCGGGAGTAATTTGATATGGGTATGACAGCAGCAGAAAAGAAAGCCTATAAAAAGGGCTTTTCAGCGGGGGAAGAATCCGTTGAAGAAGGTTTGCCTGGATGGTTCGGCACTTTCGCCGACATGATGACACTTCTGTTTGCTTTCTTTGTACTTTTGGCTGCTATATCAACGATGGATCCAGTGAAGTTACAGGAGATGGCGAATTCCCAGGGGAAATCCCTAGGAAGCAAGATTAAAGCATCTGGCAAAGCATCAGATGAAGGAGAATTTGAGCCCATTGAGAACTTGGCTGCCATGAAAGATGCTATGGAAGAAACCATTGAAGAAATGAAAAAGGAGAACCCGGCGGGTGATCCTCCTATTGATATTGAAACCAGTGCCAAGGGCCTTATTATCAATATTAAGGGTGATTTTGCATTTCCTTCCGGAAAAGCATCAATGAAACCAGAATTAGAAACATTGTTGAATGAAGAAATAATCCCCAAAATCCAACTCAGTGTTTTCCAGGTTGAAGTGGCTGGCCATTCAGATAGTGATGCCATGCCCAAGAAGTGGAAAAAGTTTTATGCCAGTAACTGGGAATTATCTGCTGCAAGAGGAGCTGCAGTAGTGCGGTATATGATTGATAATGGTGTACCTGCCCCCCGTCTTTTAGCTGCAGGATATGGAGATTGGTACCCGAAAGGAATTGACAGCCTTAGAGCGGAAAATCCTATGTATAATCCATTAACACTTACATGGGAAGAAGTATTAAAAATGAATAAAACAACCAAACAAAAATCAAATAACAGGAGAATTCAAATCACATTCATCAAACCATCGCACCATGATGCCAGCGGTTATATGAAAGGTGATTCTTGATCTCATAATACGATGAGATTGAAAAACATACCAAGGAGTCATCACATGAGTAAGGGGAATAAATATTTAATACCCATCATAGGAGTAGTTATTGCGGTCACGCTACTCATAGGACAAAGCGGAGGTTATCTCTCCCAAAAACTGATGGTGGAAAACAACATTCGAGAACGTGTCAAAGAAGCCCTTTCCAAACTTATTGATTCACACAAATATGTTATTAATATTGATATTGAATTGGAAATTTTAGATGAGGTAAATGAACAGATCACAGTTTTTTCTCCTCGAGACTCTGGGAAAAAAAGTGACATAACGCCCGCAGAGAAAACAGCTGATGCACTCTTGAGAATACAGAGAAAAATGGTTGATGAATCCCAACCGGAATCAGGAAGCG
>CAJWPW010000202.1 GCA_913045415.1 uncultured Fidelibacterota bacterium
TTGCTTCCCGTCAGTCAGAGCAGGTAGATTTCCACCGTAATAATTATTTGAAAATTTGGTCGTGCTAGATGGGGAATTAGCGGTGCCCTGTAACCTGCAATCCGCTATAGCAGGATTAATGCTTGCATGAGGCAGATAATGATCATTTTATGCAAATTAAGTGGTGTTGAAGTTTCAATTCTTCGCAATGGTTTTACACTAAACCCCGTCAGGACCGGAAGGGAGCAGCGGTAGGTGATTAGGATTATGTGCCGGAGAACCCCTGAAATGGAGCTAACTGACTTGTCATAAATTGACCCCAGGTCTGACAACCGCAAGTGCACGGCCATCATTATTTGAGAGAGAATGCCTTACCAAGTTTTATCCCTGAAATGGCGCCCCCAATCTTTTGATGATGTGATTGGGCAAAACCATGTGACACAAACATTAATTAATGCCTTTAAAAAGGATCGCGTTGCCCAAGCGTATATGCTAACCGGTCCACGGGGTGTGGGGAAAACCACCACTGCGCGCATTATCGCGAAAGCTTTAAACTGTCCCGAATCCAAAGAGGGTGTACCTTGCAATGCATGTAATATATGTCAGGAAATCACGGATGGGCGAAATCTGGACGTATTAGAAATAGATGGTGCATCCAATCGAGGTATTGATGAAATCCGAAACCTTCGGGAGCAAATCAAATATGCTCCAATGAATGCTCCTTATAAAATTTTCATTATTGATGAAGTGCATATGCTGACTAATCCCGCATTTAATGCGCTGCTCCGTACATTGGAAGAACCACCGTCCCATGGAAAGTTTATCTTGGCCACAACCGATATTCACAAAGTGCCATCAACCATTATTTCCCGTTGTCAAAGATTTGATTTTAATCGAATCACCGAGTCCACTATTTCAGAACGATTATCCATGATATTAGAGGAAGAGAAGATTTCAACTGATGAAGAATCTTTATCAGCCATCAGCCGCAAGGCAGATGGCAGTATGCGGGATGCGCTGAGTCTCATGGATCAGGTAATTGCTTTCTCTGGAGAAACCATACAAATTGATGATGTTGCTACGGTGATTGGGCTCATTCCTATTGATATCTTTTTTAACTATTCAAATGCCATTGCGGATAAAGATGCCTCCCGAATGATGGGTGTACTCCATAAGATTCAAACCACTGGCTTACCCTTGGAAGATGTTACCCAAGGATTAAACCAGCATTTTCGCAATTTACTCATTAGCTTGATTAAGGATGGTGAAGGTTTATTGGAATTAAACGATGAACATGTAAAACGATACGCAGATAGCGCTAAGTCGTGGAATAGTAAAGATATACTAAGAATAACTAATGTACTTAATGAATTAGAATATTCTTTAAAAAGAATATCTCAGCCATCCATTCAATTCGAAATGACTGCAATGAAATTTTTGGAATTTGATTCATCAGTTTCTATATCTGATTTGCTTGCTGGTGTAGAACCGAAGGAAGTAAAAAAAAATCCTAAACCGGTAAAAAATGTCACGGTTGATTCAAACTTGCCTCAGATACCCGAAACAGAAATTCCGGTTGAGAAAAAAGTAGAAAAAATAGTTTCAGAAAAACCGAAGAAGGAATCTGCTGAAAATTCGATTGTCAAATCGGTTAAACCAGCCAAAGCGGACCCGATTGAGGAGCCATCTGCGCCCACACAGAAAATATCTTTTGAAGAAATTAAAAAAGGATGGCTCATGTTTATTGAGGGGATCCGGAAGGAAAGACCCTCTATAGGAACTGTATTGGAACATAGTGAACCCTTTGAACTCACGGGGAATCGATTGGTTATTAAAGTTTATGACCTCCCCAAATTCAGTGTGGATAGTTTGAATCGGAACAAACAAGTAGTCGAAAAGTTTATCGAAGAGCATTATGGCGTTTCCTTTAAATTGGTTGCAGAATGGCAAGAGGGTAAAGGCCCAACAGATCGGATAAAGAAACCTCGCGAAAAACAGGACAGTGGCGATAGTGATAAAAATATAGATGGGGACCAAGTACTCTCCAGAGTTTTAGAAGTATTTGATGGTGAAATTTTAAGATAGGAGAATAGATGTTTAATAAAGGCAATATGGCCAAAATGTTAAAACAGGCCCAGGATGTGCAAAAAAGAATCGAGCATGTGCAAAGTGAGTTGGATGATTTACAGATTAATGGTGAATCCGGCGGCGGTTTGGTAAAAGCAACCGTCAATGGTAAAATGGAATTATTAGATATTTCTCTTCAGGATGATATTCTGGAAGAAGATAAAGATATGATTGAAGATTTGATTATTTCCGCAGTTAATAATGCCATGTCTAAAGCACAGGAAGAAAGCCAAAACAGAATGAATTCTGTGACGGGCGGTATAATGGGCGGAATGAAAATTCCTGGGATGTAATTGAGTACAATTCCAGATAGTATACACCGGCTCATTGAGGAATTCTCTCGATTCCCAGGCATTGGACAAAAGACGGCTCAACGTATGGTATTTCATGTGCTGAAGTCCCCGAACGATCACGCGGTAGAATTGGCTCAAGCAGTCATGGATATGAAAACGAAAATTCGTTTTTGCTCCATTTGCAATGGAATCACAGAAGAAGATCCGTGCAGAATCTGTACCAATCCTAAGCGAGATCAGTCTTCCATTTGCATTGTAGAAGATGCAGCCGATATCTATACATTTGAAAAAACAAATGCGTTCCAAGGTCTATATCACGTGTTAGGTGGTGTTCTTTCCCCATTAGATGGGATTGGACCGGAAGACTTGAATCTGGATGGATTGGTGGATCGCACCCAATCGGGATATGAAATCATCATTGCGACAAACCCAACCATAGAAGGTGAAGCGACTTCGTTGTATATTGCGAAACTTCTCAAGGGCAAAGAAGTGAAAGTAACCCGCCTTGCTCGAGGGTTGCCCATGGGAGGAGATTTGGAATACATTGATGATGCCACCATCTTAAGAGCTATGGAAGGCCGAACAGCACTATGATGACGTTACCCAATATACTGACGATTTTCAGAATTCTATTGACACCAGTATTTATTCTATGTCTATTTGCTGAGTTTGATAATGCACAATTATGCGCATTGTTTATATTTATTGTCGCTTCCATAACGGATGCTTACGATGGTTATTATGCACGAAAAAATGATATGGTAACCGACACGGGTAAATTTTTGGATCCCTTAGCCGATAAAATATTGGTTTCTTCCGCATTTATTTCATTCGCAGTCATGGGCTTAATTGATTTCTGGATGGTGACACTCATCATATTCCGTGATTTATTTGTAACAGGACTTCGCGTCATTATGTCCCGTAAGGGGTTCA
>CAJWPW010000203.1 GCA_913045415.1 uncultured Fidelibacterota bacterium
TCAGGCTCATCTGCACTTTCTTCAGTTGATTCTTCTTCAGTTGATTCTTCTCCAGTAGGTGACTCTTCAACATTCTCTGCTGGTGTATCTTCAGCAGATTCAGTTTCAGCTTCTTGAGATTCTTCTTCAGATGTCTCTACTGCGTCAGCTAGTTTTTCTGATTCTTTATCTTCAGTAACCTCTAGATTAGAACTTGCATCATCAGATTCATCAGTTGAAGTTTCATCTTCTGTTTTGCTATCTTCCTCCACTGGAGCATCTTCATTAGAAGTTTCGGTAGATTCGTCTTCGTCTGATGATTCCTCTTCAGGTACGATTTCTTCACTCGTTTCTTCTGTTACTTGAGGTTTATCTGCACTTTCTTCAGTTGATTCTTCTTCAGCAGGTGCTTCTTCAACTTCTTCAGTTTGCGCATCTTCTATAGGTTCAACTTCAGATGTTTCTTCGGTTGTAACATCTGCAGACGTTTCTTCTTTATTAGATTCTTCTACTGGTGCTTCAACCACAGCGTCTTCTGAAACGGGATCGTCTTCGTCTGCTTCAACAACTTCCACAGCAACAGCTTTTTCTTTTTCATCTACTTTCTTTTCAGCACGATCAACACGGGATTTTTGCACATCTTCCCGGTTCATCTCCCATTTTTTCATCTCTTTTTCAATCTGGGCTTCATCCAGGCCTTGTTTTATCAAATGCCATTGATGGGCAATCCCTGCACGGCGTAATAATTTATGTGCAGCTTCGGTGGGCTGTGCACCTTCACCTAGCCAATGTATAACCCTTTCACCTTTCAGATCATAAGAACGATCTACATCAATTGGATTGTACCAGCCCAATTCTTCAATTGCAGCACCATCACGGCGATTCCGAGAATCCATTACAACCATTCTGTAAAAAGGTCTATTTCGACGTCCTATTCGTTTGAGTCTTATTTTCGTCGCCAACTTGTATCTCCTTAATTAAATCTTTCGAAACCACCCAGTCCGGGTAATTTCATGTTTTTCATTTTTCCCATTTTTTTCATCATTTTCTTCATTTGAGAAAATTGATTCAAAAGGGCATTTATTTCCTGTACCGAACGTCCACTTCCTTTTGAGATCCGCAATCTGCGACTGCCATTAATGATCTCCGGTTGCTGACGCTCACCCGGTGTCATAGAATTGATGATCGCTTCTGTCCATCCGACTTGACGGTCATCCATATTCAATTGTTTTAAAGCTTTCGAGTTCATGCCAGGCATCATGCCGATAATCTGGCTCATAGAACCCATTTTTTTCATTTGCTGTAATTGCATTTTGAAATCATCCAAGTCAAAAGTATTCTTTACCAGTTTTGTCTGGAAATCCTTTGCCTGGTCTTCATCAAAAACGTCCTGGGCTTTTTCCACGATGGAAACCACATCTCCAAACCCAAGGATTCGATCTGCAATTCGTTTCGGGTCAAAAACATCCAACCCATCTAATTTTTCAGATGTTCCAATAAATTTGATAGGTTTACCCGTCACTTCACGGATTGAAACTGCTGCTCCACCTCGAGAATCACCATCCATTTTTGTCAGGATTACACCTGATAACGGGAGCGCTTCATGAAAAGCCTGTGCTGAATTCACAGCATCTTGCCCCGTCATGCCATCCGCAACAAAGATGATCTCGTCGGGGTTAGCCATATCAGCAATCTGTTGAATTTCTGTCATCATTTCGCCATCTACATGGAGTCGCCCGGCTGTATCCAGGATTACAACATCATTTTTCAAAGATCGTGCTTCTTCAATTCCCCGTTTGCAAATCGCCAACGGTTCTCCGGTTCCTTCTTCGTACACCGCCACATCTGCCTGTTGCCCCACAGTGATTAATTGTTGGACAGCAGCGGGACGATACACATCAGCGGCAACCATCAAAACCGATTTACCGGATTTTTGCAACCGATAAGCCAGTTTCCCTGCAGTGGTTGTTTTTCCGGACCCTTGAAGGCCAGCCAATAAAATAACAGCCGGATTGTTCTTCAAGACCAAGTCTTTTGAATCCGTTCCCAAAAGGAGAACCAATTCATCGCGAATGATCTTCACGAATTGCTGACCCGGTTTCACCGATTTTAATACCTTTGTCCCCTGCGCTTTATCATGCACATTATTGACAAAAGATTTCGCCACATTGAAGTTCACATCAGCATCTATCAATGCCCGTCGGACTTCCCGAACGGTATCATTGATATTCTTATCAGTTATTTTACCCAGACCTCGAACATTTCGAAGAATAGATTCAAACCGTTCTGTTATGTGACCAAACATGTGTTTCCGATTCGAAAATAGCTCGGGAAATTAGGGCCTTTCTTTCTAAAAAGTAAATGCGAAAAGTCATTTGAAATTCCAAGGATTTTATAATATATAATTATCGTAGTTTTCCGTCGTGGAAATTCAATCAAATTTTATATTTATTGTTTTATCTTTTTTGGCTATCGTGTCAAAATACACAAGCCCAAACAATTTGTATCGATTATTTAAACTTCTTCCTATACTATTTTTAATCGTTTGGGTAGCCAGTTTTGGAGACATTCAGGGCAACCCTTATACAAGGGCAATCCTGGCTGGACTCTGTTTTTCTATTATCGGTGATTCCCTTTTACTCTTCCCAGCCCAGTTCAAATCGGGACTCTTTAGTTTTCTCATAGGGCATATTTGGTATATGCTTGGGTTTCTATCAGGTGATTGGTCACTTCCAATTCTTCCAACACTTATAATTACTATTTTGGCTTTGGGAATGATTTCTCAACTTTATACCACCTCGGGAAAATTAAAGATACCGGTTTTGGTTTATATTTTTATGATTGCAGGAATGGGAATTACGTCTTTCGGAAGACTTGAAGCTCTTCAAACATTTCCAACCTTGATTGGAGCTATAGGTGCAAGTTTATTCATGATTTCCGATGGCCTGCTTGGGTGGAATAAATTCAAGAATCCATTCCATTTAGCTGCAGGTATCATCCTGATTACCTATTATTCTGGACAATGGATGATATTCTATTCAACCTTAATGTGACCCTAAAAAGTGTAATCTATGGTAACGCCAATTTGTCTCGGATCGCCATAACTTTTCCAGAGTTCGTCTGGATAAGTGGGTGGAATGAGTCCAAAATAAAAGCCTCGCGTGGTGTAGCGTTCATCCATTGCATTTCGGATCCAAATTGTGGCGGTGGTTTTTCCAAATGATTTCCCAATATTAATATTTAGTAATGTATAGGGTTTGGATTTTTGAATATGACTATCGGAAAAATAATACTCATCTTTAAAACTCATTTGAACTAAACCAAAAATACCAGAATTATTTTTAAAATGTA
>CAJWPW010000204.1 GCA_913045415.1 uncultured Fidelibacterota bacterium
CAAGATCCATCCAATCCAATGTTGCCTACTAGTATTACATTAGAACAAAATTATCCAAATCCGTTCAATCCTTATACAAAGATCAAATTTAAGCTAGAACAGAGTGGACCTGTCAGGCTTTCGATCTTCAATGTATTAGGACAGGAAGTCAGAATATTGGTCTCAAACCGAAAGATGGACACCGGATATTATACAGAGCTATGGAATGGTAAAGATAATCAAGGTAGATATGTACCGACCGGGAATTATTTTTATAGAATTGAGCAAAATGGAATAATCCGAAATAAGAAGATGGTATTACTTAAATAGATTTACCCTTTCTACAACATCAAGCCCCACATTAGTGGGGTTTTTTGTTTGTGGGATGATGGGTAGATTTTGGAATGGCTAAACGTATTGTTATACTGCTATTTCTGGCAGGGTGTGCTCCTCAGCTTGATTATTTCGGAAATCCAATCAAATTACATGAAGATATTATATCCCTGACAAAAATGCGTAAAGATCCATCTGAAAAAGATAAATTTTATTTAACATTTATTGAAGTATATAATGCCAGTGACGCTCAGGTGTTAAAGAAGGAAAGGACTTTAGACAGGTATCTTGGTTTAATAATGAAATATTATGGGTATACTGAAAAAGAAATTTTAGAACAAAAAAACAATAACATTCTGCAACCTAGATATTACGTTACAGTTAAGTTCCACTAAGAAATAATTTAATGTGAGCTCTGCCCAGTAGTAGGTTTTTAGTTTTTGGGATGATGGGTAGATTCAGGAATGTTTAGGCGAATTAAACCACTACTATTATTTATCGGATTAGTTATTTGGTCTTGCGCAACGCCACCTCCAGTTGCTACTCAAACTCCAATAATTTCACCAACAGTATCGATTTTATCTCCTGTCAATAATCAAACTATCAATGAGATTGTCACTATTGTTGTTGAAACCAAGGATAATGATGGGATAGATAAGGTTGAATTTTACATTGATGACTCTCTTCTCTTCACGGATTTAGAATCATTTTATGAATATCAATGGAATACAATCCAATACGAAGATGATTCCAAACACACTGTAAAAGTTATTTCGTATGATTTATCAGGTAATTCAACTATATCGGAGCCAAATGTTTATGTAATTGATAATTCAACATCACATCCGCAAGGAGTCAATATTATTTCTGTGAGCTATACTGTTACTGAAATGACCATAAAATGGGAAGGAGCAACAGATCAAGATTTTAAAGAATACAATGTTCTCTATTCATCCATAGAAGGTGGTGATAAGGATACTATTATCAGTTACTCAGATAAATCAAGGACAACCCATATTTTAACTGATTTTGACCCCGCTCAGGAGAACTGGTTCTGGGTGGATGTATTAGATAAACATGGTTTAAGTACTATGAGTGGTGGAATGACCAATGAGATCGATGATGCACCAACTTCATCGGATTTATATCCAATCTCACTTAATGATGAATTTCAGATAATGTGGTCAAAAAATAATAATAATGATTTTGGTTCTTACAAGCTTTATCAATCATTTTCTGAAGATATGAGTAATCAGATTTTAGTTTATGAGACAAATTATAGAACGGATACAACTTTTGTTTTATCAGTTGATGTGTTAAAGTATTATCAATTAGTTGTTGAAGATATTTGGGGGAGACAGTCAAAAAGCAATATTGAGATTGGAGATTATGAGATCAAATTATGGGGGGAATATTACTCTATAGTGAATACTATTGAATTAAACTTAATAGAAAATCAACTTACAGGAAATATACCTCCAGAGATCGGGATTCTGACAAACTTAACTGGGTTATTTTTAAGTTATAATTATCTGCGGGGAGAAATCCCTTCAGAAATTGGGAACCTGAGAAATCTGACTGAATTACACCTTGGTCACAATGGTTTAGAAGGAGAGATTCCTCCGGAGATCGGGAATTTGGCCAATTTGACTTATTTGAGTTTATGGGATAATGAACTCACAGGTTCAATTCCTCGTGAGATCGGGAATTTGGCCAATCTGACTTATTTGAGTTTATGGGATAATGAACTCACAGGTTCAATCCCTCCAGAGATCGGGAATTTGAATAATCTGATATTTTTGAGTATAAGTGAAAATAAAATCAATGGGCAAATACCATTAGAACTAGGGAATCTGATTCATCTGAACTCTTTGGGTTTATTCAATAATGAACTCACGGGTTCTATCCCCTCAGAGATCGGAAATCTGACCAATCTAACTTATCTGGGTTTATTCAATAATGAACTTACAGGTGGAATCCCATCCGAAATATGGGAACTGAAAAATATAGAATTTTTTAGATTAGAGAATAATCAACTAATTAATGAGATACCAGAGAGTATATGTGAATTAGATTTTAATTGGAGTAATACTACTTTTTTCAACATTTCTAATAATCAATTTTCTCCACCATATCCAGAATGTGTTAAAGAATATATAACTATTATGATACCTCCATTTGTGTTTAACAAATAATTATAATGTTTAGTAATAAAATCTTATCAAAAGTTTTTGTTGGTATAGCTGTTGCTTTTCTGTGTTGGTTTACTCCTATATTATACTTTGTCATCTCCTACCCTGATGTAGAATGGGATTGGAGTATGATTAATACGGATGATTCACAATTTCCAAGATCTTTTGCTTGGGGTACCGCAACTGCAGCACATCAAGTAGAAGGAAACAATATTAATAATAACTGGTACCAATGGGAGCTCCAGTTTGATGAAAACAATGTTTCCCGTATTCATAATGGAGATCGTTCCGCGTTAGCTGCCGACCATTGGAACCGTTACCCTGAAGATATAAAGCTCATGAAAGAGTTAGGGGTTAGTCATTATCGTTTTTCAATTGAATGGTCTCGAATCGAGCCTCAAAAAGGAGCAGTTGATCAAAGCGCCTTGATCCATTACCGTAAAATGACTAAAGCTTTAATCGAAGCTGATATTACTCCTGTAATTACTTTGCATCATTTTACACATCCTATTTGGTTCGAGGCCATGGGTGCCTTTGAAAAAGCAGATAATATTAAACATTTCGTTGAATTTTCTGAAATTGTCTTTAATGAACTTGGGGACCTTATTCCAATTTGGTGCACAATTAATGAGCCATCAATATTTGTTTCTGAAGGTTACTTTAATGGTGTTTTCCCTCCAGGGAAAAAAGATACAGAACTCGCTGGAGTTGTAATGAAAAATTTATTAAACGCTCATGTAGAAGTATATAGACACTTAAAAAACTTGCCTAATGGACCATCCGTAAAAATCGGCATAGTAGAGAATATTTTTCAAT
>CAJWPW010000205.1 GCA_913045415.1 uncultured Fidelibacterota bacterium
TTTTTATAATGAAAAGAATTCATTATGAGAATGGAAACAGAAGACCGTTTCGCAATAACCAATAGAATAAATTATTTTTTAGATTCTTTGATTTGAATCCCCAACTCATCCAACTGGTTGGCGCTCACATTGTTTGGACTTTCATCCATGAGAGATGTCGCTGATGTAGTTTTGGGGAAAGCGATTACATCACGGATATTTTCAGTTCCCGCTAAGAGCATAACTAACCTATCAAACCCAAAAGCGATGCCACCGTGGGGTGGTGCGCCATAGGTCAAGGCTTCCACTAAGAATCCAAATTTTTCAACCGCTTCTTCACGGCTTAATCCTAATAAAGAGAATACTTTTTCTTGAACTTTTGGTGAATGAATTCGAATGGAGCCACCGGCAATCTCATATCCATTTAAGGTTAAATCATAGCCACGGCTCAAAGTGTTGGATGGATCCGAATCTAACATTTCAATATCTGATTCTCTCGGTGCTGTAAACGGATGATGCATGGCAATAAAACGATCAGCATCTTTATCATATTCAAACATGGGGAATTCTGTAACCCAAACCGGTTTAAAATCATCTTTGTTTGTTAAGGCTTCACGCTTCGCTATTTCCACACGGAGATGCCCTAATGCATTGAGAGTAACCGAGGAATCATCACCAATCATGAATAATATATCTCCATCATTCACACTCAATTTTTCAAACATGGTCTTCTGAAGATTTTCGGAGAAAAATTTGGAAATTCCACCGATGAATGCGCCCTTTTCCCCTTTCATCCATGCCAAGCCTTTCGCCTTGTATTTTTTGACAAAATCTGTTAACTCATCAATATTTTTTCTGGAATATTTGGCACCACCTTCTATAATGATTCCTTTCACTTTTTCGGCTGATTTGAATGCATTGAAATCAGAAGCATCGGTGAAATCTTTCACATCCTGGAGCTGCATCTCATAACGAAGATCCGGTTTGTCAGAGCCATAAGTTTCCATGGCATCTGCATAAGTTAGTCTTGGGAAAGGATCCGGTAGATCAATACCACGTACTGATTTAAATACATGGTTAGTCAACCCTTCCATGCGAGCAAAAATATCTTCCTCATCAATGAATGACATTTCAATATCTATCTGGGTGAATTCAGGCTGGCGGTCAGCACGAAGGTCTTCATCCCGGAAACATTTTACAATTTGGAAATACCTGTCATAGTTGGCAATCATAAGGATCTGTTTATAGATCTGGGGTGATTGGGGCAATGCATAAAATTTTCCTTGATGAATCCGGCTGGGGACCAAATAATCCCGGGCGCCTTCCGGTGTGGATTTCATCAAAACCGGCGTTTCAATTTCTACAAATTCCAGTCCGGATAAATAGCTACGGACGGCTTGGTAGGTTTCATGGCGGATAAGTATATTTCGCTGGAGTTCTTCCATCCTGAGTTCAAGATAGCGATATTTCAGTCGAAGGTTTTCATCCGCATTATCTCGGTCTGATAGTACGAACGGAAGCGGGGCTGCTTCATTTAGCATGATATATTCAGAAACTTCCACTTCTATAGCCCCCGTTTTCATGTTGGGATTAATGGCAGATACAGAACGATCCCGCACCATTCCTTGGACAGACAAGACATCTTCCATGGATAATTTTTTCACTGCTTCAAAATCGCCGGAAAATGAATCAGCATCAAAGACGATCTGTGTTTTGCCGTAGCGATCACGGAGATCTACAAAAACCACCTGTCCATGGAGCCGAACTGAATTGACCCAACCGTTTAGATTAATTGTTACACCAACATTGGTTTTCCGAAGTTGTCCGCAAGTATGAGACCTTTTATACATATCTGAATTTATTAGATTTTTTCATATTTAGTTCATAAACAAAAAACTCGAAACAATAACCGTTTCGAGTTTCTGATTTCATTTTTCAAATTTAAAAAAGAATTATCTTTTGGAAACCCGTAAGCGGTTAATGGCTCGCATTAAAGATGCTTCAATTCGAGCTTCATCCATTTTAGAATCTTTCTCAGATTTGCGTCGCGTAGCCCGTTCTAAAGATTTTTCTGCGCGATTCGCATCAATTTCGGATACCGTTTCCACCGATTCAACCAGGAGTTTTACCTTATCTTTCATGATTTCTGCAAATCCACCACTTGTGGCCAAGAATTCATCTTTACCTTCTCGGGTAACTTTGATTTCCCCAACAGTCAAGGCAATGATACCTTCGCGATGGTTTGCCATAACCCCAAATGAACCATCTAATCCAGAACAGCGTACATAACTTACTTGTCCTTGATCAAGTTCACGAATCGGCGTTACAATTTCAAGTTGGAATTCGCTCATTAGGAAGCAGATTTCTTATGCTTTTCAAAAGCTTCATCCAAAGTACCAACATAGGAGAATGAATTTTCTGGTAATTCATCAGCATCACCATTCAGGATTGCTTCGAAACCTGAAACTGTATCTTCCAGACTCACATATCGACCGGGTGTTCCGGTGAATTGTTCCGCTACAAAGAAAGGTTGGGACATAAATTTTTGGATTTTACGTGCTCGTGCGACTATGATCTTATCATCATCGGATAACTCGTCCATACCAAGAATTGCGATAATATCCTGCAGGTCTTTGTACTGCTGGAGAACTGACTGTACATGACGTGCCACACCATAATGACGCTCGCCAATAATTCGTGGATCGAGAATTCTTGATGTTGAAGCTAGCGGATCCACAGCAGGATAAATTCCCAATTCTGCAATTTTACGTTCAAGAACCGAGGTGGCATCCAAATGGGCAAATGCTGTTGCCGGTGCCGGATCTGTCAAGTCATCCGCAGGCACATAAACAGCCTGAACTGATGTAATTGAACCTTTTTTTGTTGAAGTGATTCGCTCCTGTAAATCTCCCATTTCGGTAGACAATGTTGGCTGATATCCCACTGCAGAGGGCATACGACCCAGCAGTGCAGACACTTCCGAACCAGCCTGTGTGAAACGGAAAATATTATCAATAAATAAGAGAACATCACGGCCTTCTTCGTCCCGGAAATATTCTGCCATTGCCAAACCACTTAATCCTACACGAAGACGTGCTCCTGGCGGTTCATTCATTTGGCCAAAAACCATGGTTGTTTTATCAATCACACCGGATTCGGTCATTTCGTTGTAAAGGTCGTTCCCTTCCCGAGTTCGCTCACCTACACCGGCGAATACGGAAAAGCCACCGTGTTCGGTAGCGATATTCCGGATCAATTCCTGGATCAACACTGTTTTACCGACACCTGCACCACCGAATAATCCAGTTTTACCGCCTTTTGTATAAGGCTCCAT
>CAJWPW010000206.1 GCA_913045415.1 uncultured Fidelibacterota bacterium
TGGATGGCCCGTTTGCTTAGTTAACTTTAGCTTGATATGATGAACGCTTTTCTGCCTAAAGATTAGTGAAGTCATATAGTGAATCATTTCAATTCTTTTGCAGTTAACTAAAACTCTCTTTCAAAATTTAAACGTATTATAAATATAAAGGGCTTCGGTAACCAACCGAAGCCCCCTATTATATGCAATTGATTCTTTACATAGTATATTTAGCAATCAAAGAATCTCGGGATTCTTGTTGGAGCAAAGAGAGGTAATTGAATCCCATACGCCGTGATTTGAGTAGCAACTCACAGAGAAGACCTTTAAATGCTTATCTAATATTAAGAAATGGGTCTGTATGTAATCGCCAAGAAACCCCTTAATTATATCTTAAAATTTGGATTTTTTACAATTTTTTGGCGTATTTGGCTTGAATTTCTTTAAAACTAAATTCAAATGGATGATCCAAAACTTCCAAATAATATTGTGTATAGGTATCATATATTGATTTTGCTTTGGCTTCACGATGAGAATTCAGCAGTCCCATTATGGCCCAATGGAAGCCGTCATCATCCAAATAATCCCACCGAAGCACCTGCTGTCCCAATTTTCCCAGTTTACGCCATTGGTCGGTAGCTTGATACGATTGACTCAAATTATCGGCAAGACGTTTTGCCTTGCTGCGTATATCCTCTCGAATGTTATCCATCCAACTTTCATTGATATCATCGCATAAGGACCCATTATCATACAACTGGAGTGCCCTTTCCATTTGGGAGAGATCCCCATGGGAGTTTGCATGAACAACGGACATAAAATAGTGGAAATCTGAAAAATGATCTTCATTATAGTCTAAAAATATATTGTGCTCCTGGGTGTGAATAATACCTTCGAATGGATTCAACATCCGTCTGATTTGAGACATAGCAACATATCGGCTGTTTCCCGCGCTTTTTTGGGGGGAATCAGGCCAAAATTGGGTTCGAATCCGTTGGGGCGCTACACCGCCATCCCCTTTTAAAACAATGAATATAAACAATAGACGTGCTTTTTTAGATACCCAATCATCCGGAGATAATTCTTTTCCAAATTTATATAATCTAAAATGACCAAAACACTGGATGGCAAAATTATGTGTCAAATATGGATTAACCTCTCCGTTTTCATCGATAGCTATCGCGTATCCCAGTTGCTTTTCTGTGGCCTCCCCATTCCTTTTCCAGCGAAATCCGATAATGCCTAATGATACAATTAATGCGACGATACCAAACCCATACCGGCCCCATGATTCAATAAATGATACAGGCGGAGGGTCCATGGGTGGATAATTAATTGTATGCATTTGGATTAACACCCCATTAGAAGCGGATTCTTCTTTTCGAGTTACTATCGTCAATTTCCCTGTTTTCTTACCGATAAACGGTTTGCTTAGACCGCCAATCTTTAAATGTTCGCTGTTGGGAAGGATTGATTGATTTTCTATCTCATAAGTTTCTGCATTGATAGAAACCAATTTAATGGGTGCATTATTGTAGGGCTTTTCCGATAAAGTAAGGAGGAAACGGTTTATTTCATCTGAATATCCAAGTGATATATTCGTATATTCACCCAGTGATTCAAATGTACCTTCTTTTTTTAATTCCAACGTTTTTCGATTGAATTTCCAAAATCCAGTAAAATTACGCCATCCTCGCTCCTGCATTCCACTTTCATTCCCTACACCTCCAAAAATATAAATGCAATTCGGGTCCGGCCCCCTGGAAGTGGTGGCACCAAACCTTGGATGGAATTGATCGCCCCACACGGCCAGTGTATCCCAGGTGGTACTGACAAAATCAAATTGTCTAATATGGTTCTTTGTACGGTACCAGCCATACCCACCGATTAAATAAAGTTCATGGGCCTCCATATCATAAAAATGTGCCGGTGTATGGTAATGATTTTCCTCCCCGGGTATCGTGTAATTTGTTTCTTTATTGTTTCCCAGATCGATTGTATAATATTCAGTCCCATTTCCATGAAACCCATATATTTTTTCTTGAATTGAATTATGAAAAATATAATACCCATCCTTTAATCCCATTTTAACATTAGGATATATTTGTATAAAACCATGGATTTCTATATTATATGTTTCAATAATATCTGAAACGAAGGTGAGAATAGCTGGATTTTCCGTTGCGGCAAACACTTCACGGCCGGATAACTTTATTAAATCTTCTAATTGCCAAACCGTATGGGACTCATATTCCCATTGGGTGTTGGTTGCTTCGGCCTGCCGACCCCCGATATGGTCGTAAGCAAATACCCCGGAATATTCGTTGAGCCGCCAATGATGGCGCGGACCAGTCTTATCCGATAGTTTTATACCTTTTAAGGTCATACTGGGTACATCCTGTGTGTCGGGTGTATGACCAAATATGATGCGGATATCCTGTTCATTCAGCATGGGAACCTTTATCACACGAACAATGTCATTGTTTAATACCATTCTCACTTCATCGAATAGCATATTATAGGTAACGGATAAATGAAACCAATTCAATGGCGTTAATTCCGATTTAGGTATTGGTATAGATATCATACTTTCGAATTCTTGAAAACTGAGTTCCAAATAAGTTGTATCGGGGTGTTTAAAATCTACATTAGACAATAGACTTATAGGCAGGGAATCTGCCTTGAGTTGGAAAATAAATCCAAATGGCTTGGGATTCCTCAGGGAAAAGTCGAAAGAAAGGGTAAATTCATTTTCAAAATGAATCGGATCCTCTAAGGATATATCTAAAGACGAAAATTCGCCATTTTCAACAAAATCATACTTATTATAAAAACGGAGGCCGGCACTATAGTCCTGACCCATCAGTCCTGGAAAAAGAAAGGTCACCGCCAGAATGCTCCATCTTAAATTCGTCTTAAAATCGATAATAATAGACCTTAATAATTTCTTAAATTCCCTCATATCAGAGGGAATTTGGAGATTAAATATTAATAATTCAAGAAATTAATTGGGTACCCTTAAAAAGGGTATGAGCGTATTACTTATATCTTAATTATGCTACTTATATATATCCTTCCGATCATCTACTTTCCATATGTTTACAATTTTATTCTTATCGTGAATATAAGAAACAATTAGATAGTTTCGCTGACGAATTCTATATTTGAAATCAAGTCCAGAAAGTTTTTTTACACCATGGGGCCTTGGTTTTAGTGTCCAGAATTAACAAATAGTCTCAATTCTAAAATGCAAGATTGAAATATATAGTGAATGATGGAGAATGGTTCATTCTCCAGTT
>CAJWPW010000207.1 GCA_913045415.1 uncultured Fidelibacterota bacterium
CGCCCAATGCGTTTGTCATTGTTATCTCGAATCCATTAGATGCAATGGTTTATGCATTTCACAAGGTTTCTGGATTCAGCAAAAATATGGTGGTCGGTATGGCCGGCGCTTTAGATAGTGGTCGCTTTCGAACATTTATTGCCATGGAAACAGGACTGTCTGTACAAGATGTTACTTGTATGGTATTAGGTGGGCATGGTGATACAATGGTTCCTATCACCCGATTAGCTACGGTGGGCGGTGTTCCTGTAACCGATCTAATTTCACCTGAGAGATTGAAAGAAATCGAAGATCGTACCCGTGTTGCTGGTGGTGAAATTGTGAAACTTTTTGGAAACGGTTCCGCATTTTATGCCCCAGCTCAATCGGCCATTGAAATGGCAGAATCATATTTAAGAGATAAAAAACGTGTCATTCCCTGCGCATCACTTTGCGAAGGCGAGTTTGGTGTGAATGGCTATTTTATAGGTGTACCAACTGTGATCGGTGCCGGCGGTGTTGAAAAAATTCTGGATTTTACATTAACAGGTGATGAAAAGGCAGAATTAAACAATACATTGGATGTAGTGAAGAAAACCGTCTCGGAGACCGGTTTATAATCTTCATTATCCACCAGCACTCGGTGGAAAATATAATCAACAAAAGAAAAAGCTCGATGGTCATTAATCAACGGACTTTTTCTTTCTTTATGCTCCAGGTACAAAAATACCCAAGAACTTATATTCATAATATGGTAGGACTTCCAGAGGGAACATCGAAGTTGATGATATTAATGGTGATGTGATTGGTTCTGGTGATATAAACGGGGGAACGTTTATTGTGAAATTAAAATCGCGCCGCGGCTCAATCACTATGGAAAAGGATTAATGCCATGAAAATATTATTATCATTTATTATTCTGAATATGGGAATTGCCCAGGACACAACTGAGGTAAAAATCGTTGTTGATCCAGCCATTTCTACAGAATTCACCCAAGATGAGAAAAAAGAAAACTTAGCCACAGATGAATTCACATTCCGTGAGGACGTAATCATTGATTCTGGTGAGGTATCCGAAACCAATATGCGTATCATCGGTGGAGATTTGACTGTTTTTGGTACCGTGAATGGCAAGATAACCTTATTTGGTGGTGATGCTACCCTAAAAAATAGCAGTGTGCTGAATGGCGAAATCATTACCATCGGCGGGAACGTTTACCGTGAACCGAAAAGTATGGTAAATGGAAAAATTATCGAGAATAATCTATCGGAAGGATTGATTTACCGAGAAACGGAAAAGGAAGATGCCATTCAGGGAACAACTGAATTTGGATTGGATCGTAAATCAGAACGATCCCGCCAAAGTTGGATACAACCCAAACGCCGCGTCCTTCAATACAATAGAAACGAAGGTCTTTTGATTACGCCTTTTAATGAACGATGGGATCGTCATTCAAAATCAAATTTTGGACTTAATTGGTCTGGAGGAGTTCGCTGGAGAAAAGGATTCGCTCCTGATTATGTGGGTCGTGCAATTTTTGAAAAAAACTTTTTTGAAAATCAGAATTTAGTCCTCTATACCAGTTTATTTAAAGAAGCGCGAACCGATGATGGATACCGACTACCACAAAAAGAGAATGATTGGGCCAGTTTTCTCGCACGCCAGGATTTTTATGACCGCTGGGAAGAGCAAGGATGGGAAGTGGGTGGCGGATTAAATCTATTCAGGAATATCAGAATCAAGGGCCGGGTTGTATCAGCGGAACAGGATACGCTCCCAGTTTGGAATATGTATAGTGTATTTGAAAAACAACGGAACCTACGACCCAATCTTGTTTTGGATCCAACCGCTGTCAACTATTCGGAAATTTCCATTATGGGCAGATCAGCTCATTATTCTCCATTGAATACCGGGTTAGCCGTGTTTTTGCAATCTGAATTCATTCAAGCTTCGGAAGATTCTGCCAACGTTTTCAAAATGGATTATGGAAAAGCCATCCAGAGAAACCTGGCATTAATCGTATTCAATTGGGAATTTTCTGAAGGACTTGTTTTTCGTTACCGACTCATGGTGGGCTCTGCCGGGGAAGCACTTTCTCCCCATCGGTTATTTACCGTGGGGGGGCTTGGCTCTGTTGCAGCGCAACCCTATAAACTTCAGCAAGGTAATCAAATGGCACAGTTAAACCTGGCATTATTTTTAACCCCCACATTCACAGACGGCGATTGGCTCATTTCATTTTTTGTTGATGGGGGGCGAGCGTGGACAGGAAGTTCTTGGGATACGGGCTGGATATCCGATAATCCAAAGTTAGGCATATCTTCAGCAGGAATCGGTTTCGGCAATGGCGATCTTGATGATGACCTTGATGTGATGGTTAATATTGCAAAACCACTGGACCATGATGGCCCTATCGAAACAACCTTTCGATTTAACTTTTCATTTTAACATGAAAAAGACACAATATATCACAGCAATCATTCTCCTTTCACTTGGAATAGCCCAGGGTCCATCCACTCCCCTATTTCAACAAGATAAAGGGCGTGACGACAAAGGAAAGTGGGTCCGGGATCATTATAATTATACAGTGGGCGATATAGATCAACTGGAAGTGGATATTGAATATGTTATGGGGGAACTCAACCTGGATGCAAACATGAAACCCAAATTAATCAGCGGAAGTATCTTTTATTACCCTCTCTGGTTTGCACCTGAGATTGAATATGAAGAAAGGTCTAATCGAGGGGTTCTTTCAATCCGAACAGATCAGGACGATAATTATAATTTTGTTTTGAGTGAGTATAAAATATTTAAAAAGGGCTTCAGTGAATTTGAAGATAATTCACTCGATTTTTCCCTTCCAACAATGATCCCGATTGACTTGGATTTGGATTTCGGTATGGGTTCTGCCAATATTGATTTCACAGATTTAACATTATCCCACATCCAAATAGAAGGTGGAATGGGTGAAATGAATGTAGAAATGCACAGACCCAATCCTATGGTGTGTGATTTCCTAAAAATTGATACAGGCTTAGGATCATTTGAAGCGGAAGGATTGGGAAATATAAATGCGCGAGAAGTAGACATTGAAGTAGGTATGGGATCAGCCGAAATTGATTACCGTGGCCACTTTACCCATGATGTTGAAATTGATATTGAAGTAGGTATGGGATCGCTTGAGCTGATACTACCAGATAATGTGAATGTGAAGGCAAAAGTTCGCCACAATTTTTTATCCAGTATTGATATGGATGATTTAATCAAAAAAGGGAATTATTATTTAACCGAGGATT
>CAJWPW010000208.1 GCA_913045415.1 uncultured Fidelibacterota bacterium
ATCTGGGTGGCGGCATCCACGCGGCCACCAAAGGTATTAATATCAAAAATAACTGCTTTGGCGTTGTTGGCTTCAGCCTCTTTCAAAGCTCTTTCAATAAAAGGTGGAAGACCGAGATCAATGACGCCATTGATAGGGACTCTGTAAACAACATCGGGGTATATAATTGAAAAACAGAATAAGATGGTTAATAAATTTCGTCTCATAGGCTGGAATTTCATACGAAAGTGAAGGTAGGGGAAACAAAAAAGGAAAATTAATCCATAAAAATGCAACGATAAATCGATAGTCCAAATCCGTAATTTCTTGGCTCGTAATGAAAACATCCCACCAAATTACCTATTATACTTTAATTCTCTTAAAAAAGTGCATGTCCGCAATGTCTGCAAAGACGCGGTATCAATTTGCATCAAGACTAGCTAGTGTTTCCTATAATTACATTCCTAAACGGAAAGAACAAGTAATCAAAAACTTAAATCGGGCTTTTCCGGAATGGTCTGGCTTGAAGGTAGAAAACCTTGTAAAAAAGATATATATATTTTTTACGCATAATATGGTCCAGTTTTTTGCTTTTCCTAAATCATGGGATGGCATCGAAATTGAAGTGTCCGGGAAAGAAGTGCTAGATAAAATCATGAGTCAGAAAAAAGGCTGTGTTATGATTTCTGCTCACTTTGGCGTGTGGGAAATTTTCGTGAAATGGATGGGTGAATATAATGCCTTTTTTTCGGGTGTAATTCAAAGGCAGAAAAATCGTGGAGCGAATCGTTTCTTTCACGAACAACGTGGATTGACAGGTGCTGTACAGATATATCGAAAAGAATCGCTGGATACAATGTATGATATACTTGCTGATAATGGAATTCTGGCATTGGTAAGTGACCAAGATGCAAAACGAAAAGGAGTGTTTGTGGATTTCTTTGGTACACAGGCTTCCACGCCAAAAGGTGCTGCATTATTTCATCAAAAATCCGGTTCACCCTTGGTTTTTGGTGTTTGTATTCAGATAGCGCTTCATAAATATCGGGTTGAATTTGTACCAGTAATTCCAAAAAGTAAAAGCCTTGAAGATATTATCCAAGCATATACAACTATCATTGAAAAAATGGTCAGAAAATATCCTGAACAATATTTTTGGTTTCACCGAAGATGGAAGACAAAACAGGGTTAAAAACTGTGATTAAAATAATATATTGGGAAAATGAAACTGCCGTGGAAATGGCGTGTTCCGTATTAAAAAATGGTGGTGTTATTGTTTATCCAACCGATACGCTTTATGGATTTGGATGTGATGCAAAAAATGAATCTGCTATTGAAAAAATCAATACTATCAAAGGTCGAAAAGCACCCATGAGTGTCTTAGCACCGAATATAGAAATTGCAGCAAAATGGATGAATATATCTAAACATGATAAAAATAATGTTTTAGGAAAATTAGGGGGACCTACAACAATAATCGTTCCAGTTAACGTTGGGATCACTTCACCATCCATTACTGGTGATAAGCAAACTCTTGGTGTCCGAATTCCTGATCATAAATTTTGTCAAAAATTATCCGAGGCATATCCAAACCCCATCACCACCACCAGTGTGAACCGAACAAGACAAAAACCTTTGACAAATCCGGAAAAGATTCTATCCGAATTTTCTCGTGAGATTGATCTCATTATTGAGGATGGCATCATTGAAGGCAGTGGCTCCACTATTTATAATTTTCAGGATAGGGAACTAAATATCATAAGATTATGAGGTCAATTATTCTCATTTTATCTTTTTCATTTTTATGCGGGACAAATGTACCCTTCAAGGTTGGGGAATCGCTTAATTACAAGGCTTCTTTTTCGGGGATAGATGCAGCAACTGGTCGTCTAGAAGTGCTTGGAATAGAAACGATTAACAATGTTTCCACTTACCATGTGCGGTTCAGTGCTAACACCCATGGGGTTGCAAATTTTCTATTCCCAATTCGAGATGTGATTGATCTTTGGCTCGATGAAAATTCACTAGTACCGATAAGGGTTAAAAAAAATATCAGTGAGGGGAAATACGAAAAAAAGAGCGAGTCCAACCTTTCCCAGAACCAAGGATTTGCAATTGTTAGAAATGATACTATCTCAATGGGAATGGGAACTCATTCCCCTTATTCTTTATTTTATTTTTTCAGAAATAAAAATTTATCAAAAATTGATGGAGAAATATTTTCTACAATCGATGGGAAAAAGATCACTCCATTAAAAATGAAAGTGACAGATGGAATTAAAATTAGAGTACCAATAGGAGAATTTAATTGTACAAAAGTGACACCGATGCGAATTGATAAAAAGAAATTCAAGAATGAAGCCACCATGTCCATTTGGTTCTCCAATGATGAACATAGATATCCGGTTCAGATCTGGCTAAAGATGAAATTTGGGGCATTCGTCCTGAAATTGGACGAGATTACTAATTAAATAATCGGCTGATATCGTTGAACACGACTGTCACCATGAGCATTAATAAAAATGCCATGCCGATCTGTTGAATTGTAATTCGAGCTTTCATAGTTAAAGGACGTCGCAGAATCCCTTCAATCAAATGAATCATAATATGTCCGCCGTCTAATCCGGGAATCGGCAAAATATTAATAAAGGCCAGATTTACGCTGATCAATGCCATAAATGTGAGAAACGGAACCCATCCTGCTTCTGCTGTTTGACCGGCTAATTGAGCAATCATAATAGGGCCACCAAAATCAGACATAGACGCACTGCCACTTCCAAGCATTTTTAAACTCATAATGATCATCCCAAAACTGCCTTCTGTTCGCAGCCATCCAATATTGAATGCTTCACCTATGGTCATATCCCTGTAGAACACTTCAGGTATGATTCCAATAACGCCAAGAGTATCCATCCCGGCATCGGTTGGGACGGGCATAAATGATGTGGTGATATCCATTTTAATTTGAATATCCTCTCTTAAAATCGTGAGAGAAATATCTGTGTTAGGCTGAGTATGGATAGATTTTGTAAGATCATTCCATGTTTTAATGGGTTTACCATTAATAGAGATTATCTGGTCTCCCGGTTGGATACCTGCCGCCATGGCCGGCATATCCGGTTGTAATTCGGCTACAATGGGTTCATCTGAAACTTCCGGCATGCCTTGCGTGTATCCTATTGCAGAAAATATTGCAAATGCTAAAATAGTATTCATGATCACGCCAGCACTCATAACCCATAGCTTCGCCCATAGTGGTTTGGACATGAATTCATCATCTTCATAATTAATCTCTGT
>CAJWPW010000209.1 GCA_913045415.1 uncultured Fidelibacterota bacterium
GGAAGCGACCAGGGGAGACTTCGGGTGGCCAAACTATTTTCCGGCGATATTGACAATGATGGCAATGGAGATATTGTTTTTACATCGGCCAGTTTTGCTGCAGACAAACCCCATATTTTCATGATCGAGCATGAAGGAGAATTAAGCAACGAAGACGAACCACAAATTCCATCCCAGTTTAACATGAGCCAGAATTATCCGAATCCATTTAACCCTTCAACTCAGTTCAGTTATACTTTGCCAGAATCAGGCAATATTGAATTAGCTATTTATGATATTACGGGGAAAATGGTTTACAAGTTTCATGATGGATTTCAGCGAGCGGGAAACCATAATATCCTTTGGACTGGTGTTGACCAAAATCAAAAAACTGTACCCAGCGGTGTTTATTTCTGTCAATTAAAAATGGAATCAAACACGATCACAAAAAAAATGGTTATGACAAAATAACAATTTTGTTATTTCACAACAGCATTGATCAACTTGTGCATAGCCATCCAGGAGTCCAATGCCGGAATATCATAAATATTCCAACCTGTAAAGACGGCCACAATATTCAACTCTGGAATAACAAGCATTCTTTGTCCACCTAAACCAGATGCAAGCATGGTAATCTGATTTTCACCATAGGGGATGAGCCACCACTGGTATCCGTATTTGAGTGCGGGCCATAAAGTATTAAAATATTTTTCTGTGTTGAGTTTTACCCAATTCTCAGGCAAGATTTGTTCACCATTCCAATTACCATTGTTTAAATACAAGTAGCCGAACTTGGCCAAATCTCTTGGTATAAGATACAGACCGCCTTCTGCATCGGTAAGCCCTGAAGGTATATGTTTCCAGAAATAATCCTGAATCCCGATTTTATCAAATAAATGTTTTTCTATATAAAGCGCTAAGTCTTGCCCGCTTGCTTTCTTTATAATGTGTGCAAGTAGCATGGTGGCCCCGCTGCTGTATTCCCATTTTTCACCGGGATCAAACGCCATAGGCTGTTCAACAACGAATTTTACCCAATCATCAGTGGCTTCCATTTTGACACAAGTGCTGCTTGTATCTGTGTAGGGCATGGACAATTCATCCCAGAGAATTCCGGTCGTCATGGTGAGCACATCTTTGATGGTCATGGCATCCCGCCTGATGTTTGGAGTGACCGATTCATATTCGTCCATATACTCCATGACTTTTTCATTGACGCTGGGAATCTGCCCCTTTTTGATTGCTATGCCAATGGCCGCCGCCGTGAAGCTTTTGCTTACGGATTGCATCGTATGGAGTTTTGTCCCTTTATAGTATGGGTGCCAATTGGGATCGTAATAATTATACTTTCCCGGTTCTGTGTTTGTTGTATTGAAAAGTGAATCATAATTATTGGAGTATTGTTCTTCAAAAATGATCTTTCCATTGCGAATGATTAACATGCCATCAATGTAACCCAAGTCTCCACTCTCAAGTTTTTTACTTAATGTTAAAAGGGAATCTGGATCCATGCCTTGTTCTTCAGGAGTAGATATGTTCCAGCCGTGTGTAGGCCAGTTTGAATATTTCATGTCTTTGGCACATTTCCAGGATAATACAGTGATAAATACAATAAATATAAAAAACTTATTTTTGAGATTAGTCATATCTATGCCACCGCACGTTAGTATTAATAAAATAAATGACAGTAAAAAATAACACCACAATTTTTTGAATCACAAAGTAATAAAATTAATCCGACTTGTTTTATATTTGGGGCTATGATGAGTTGGTTCCAAGAGAATTACGGTGCGGCGTTTGCCAATCCGATCCTTCAAAGTGTCCTGATTGTTTGGGGAGCTGTGATTGCTGCAAAAATAACGGATATAATTTTTACACGAATTTTTAAACGAATCGTTGATAAAACCCAAACAAGTCTCGATGACCAGATCCTGCAGTTATTGCATCGCCCCATTTTTTATACCATTCTTTTTATTGGATTCTCCGTCGCAGTCAAAACGGCGGGACTCCCGGAATATCTTGATTTTGCATTAGTCGGCATTTTTAAAACAATCACCATTTTAATTTGGTTGGTAATTGTGATGAAAGGATTAGTGGTTTCCATGGAATGGGCATCAAAGAGAACAACCAATCCACTCCTGCAGCAAAAAACACTGCCACTTTTTAATAATTTGGGCAAGATCGGCATTGGCCTGTTTGGCATTTATTTCATTTTCTTAAGTTGGGACATTAATATTAATGGCATCTTGGCTTCGGCCGGTGTTTTGGGTGTTGTTTTGGGTTTGGCCGCGAAAGATACGGTGGCCAATTTTTTCGCCGGCATTTTTCTCATGGCTGATTCACCCTTCAAGGAAGGAGACTATATTTTATTAGACACGGGCGAACGGGGTTATGTAAATCAAATGGGACTGCGGTCCACCCGCTTCATGACCCGGGATGATATTGAGATAACCATACCTAATTCTGTTATTGCCGCATCCAAAATTGTGAATGAAAGCGGTGGCCCGGGTGAAACCGAACGGGTGCGAATTACCATCCATGTGGCTTATGGTTCCGACATAGATCATGTAAAAAAGGTTTTGGTTTCTATTGCGCTGGCAAATGAAAATGTTTTAAATACACCGGAACCTCGCGTACGATTTCGTGAATTTGGTGACCACGGTCTCAAGCTTCAACTCCTGTTCTGGATTCATAAACCTGAAATTCGTGGCCGGACTGTAGATGCGGTGAACACAGAGATTTATAAACAATTCTCACAGAATAATATTCAGATTCCCTATCCAACCATGAAGGTGATCTTACCCAAATAAGGAAACAGCTTATGATCCTTAAACTCATTATTCTTTCTCTTTATTTCTTAATTCTGCTGGGCATCGGATTTTTTGCGTCTAAACGTGTTTCCAACATATCTGATTATTATGTAGGTGGAAAAAAGCTGGGCTATTGGATTGCCGCCCTGTCGGCTCGATCCACAGGAGAATCAGGCTGGCTCCTGATTGGTGTAACGGGAATGGGCGCCATGATGGGCGTAAGCGCTCTATGGATCGTTGTGGGAGAAGTCATCGGCGTGTGGCTTTCCTGGCAATACATGGCCAAGAAATTCAAGCGTATGACCGACGAATATGGTTCCATCACAATCCCGGATTTTTTGGTGAGTCATTTTAAATCCACCACGCACACAATTCGGATTGTTGCTGCTACGGCGCTCTCCCTTTTTGTGGTGATCTATGTGAGCGCCCAGATTGATATTACGGGAAAAACTTTTGAATCTTTTCTTGGACTCGATTATTA
>CAJWPW010000210.1 GCA_913045415.1 uncultured Fidelibacterota bacterium
GTGGACAGCTTTATGGAGAAGCCAGCGCCATGGCATTTGGGAAAATATATGTTTTTGGCCCCACATTTCGTGCAGAAAAATCCAAGACACGTCGTCATTTAACTGAATTCTGGATGATTGAACCGGAAATGGCATATTGTGATTTGGATGAAAACATGGATTGGGCGGAGAAATATGTGAGTTATGTGGTTCAGTGGTGTTTAGATCATTGTGAGGAAGAGTTGAAGGTTTTAGAACGGGATACGGCCAGTCTGGAAAAAGTGGTGCCACCATTCCCGCGGATCACCTATGATGACGCAGCCAAAATTCTAAAAGATAAAGGGGCGGACTTTACCTATGGCTCCGATTTTGGTGGGACTCATGAAACAATTATCTCCGAAGAGTTTGATCGTCCGGTAATGATTCACCGTTGGCCCGCAGAGATCAAGGCATTTTATATGAAACGCGATGAAAATAACAATGACTTGTCTTTGGGCGTAGATATGATTGCACCGGAAGGATATGGCGAAATTATTGGGGGCGGGCAGAGGGAAGATGATCATGATATTCTTTTAAGTCGAATCAAGGAGCATAAATTGCCGATAGAGCCTTTTCAATGGTATTTGGATCTACGAAAATATGGATCTGTTCCCCATTCTGGATTTGGCTTAGGCCTTGAACGGACTGTAGGATGGATAACAGGTGTAAAACATATACGAGAAACCATTCCATATCCTCGAACCATGTACAGAATTGAGCCCTAATGACCTTTAAAGCGAGAGTATCCGTTTTTGGTGGTCGAGATATCGATAAACAGACATATGTGGATTCAGTTGAAATAGGTAAGCGACTCGCCACCGAAAATTATTTAGTCTATTGCGGTGGCGGTGAAGGAGTGATGGAAGCCATAGCGAAAGGTGTAAAATCCGCGGGAGGTACCTGTGTGGGAATTCTTAAGGGCACGGAAAAGGAAGAGGCCAATGAATATATTGATATTCCCGTGTCCACCGGTATTGGAATTGGACGCAATGTGACTCTATCTTATAACTGTGATGTGGCGATTGCTATTTCTGGTAAATACGGTACCCTAAGTGAAATTGCCTTTGCCTTCCAATTGGGAAAGCCTGTAGTTGGATACAACACTTGGGATCTGAAAGAAATACATAAAGTAAATATGCCTACTGATGTAATAAATAAAGTTATAGAATTATTAAATGGACAGTGATTCATCGGTAAAGTTGATAGTATCTGGAAAAGTTCAGGGCGTGAGTTTTCGATGGTTTACCGTTCAAATCGGAAAGAAAATTGGGCTAAATGGGTACGCAAAAAACCTTTCAGATGGGTCTGTAGAAATTCAGGTAGAAGGAAAAACCGACGATTTGGAATCATTTATTGAAAAAGTGAAAGTGGGTCCAAATATGGCAAGAGTCGATCATGTGGCAACAGAATGGAGTGGTTTAAATCATCAATTTGACGATTTTGAAATAAGGTATGCATGAAAATTGCTATATGTCAGATTAATCCCACTGTGGGTGCGATTGATGCTAATCGAGATAAAATAATCGATTGGTATCAAAAAGCGGTTGAGGCTGGTGTGGGTCTCGTGATTTTCCCTGAATTAGCGATAATGGGTTACCCACCCCAAGATTTACTTCTTCGTGACAAATTTATAGCCCAAGCCGGAGATGCCCTTTCGTATATCGCAAAACGTTCCACTGTTCCAATGATTGTGGGGAATGGGAATTATGAAGGCAGAAATCTTTACAATAGCGCATTTGTTTGCGCAGGTGGTCATGTTTTAGGCTATTACAGTAAAATGCTGCTCCCAACCTATGATGTTTTCGACGAAGTTCGTTATTTTTCTCCCGGAGAAACAACCGGTGTATTAGAAATTGAAATTGAGACTAAAAAAATAAAAATTGGTTTACAGATTTGTGAGGATTTATGGGATAAAAATTATGCCTGTAATATTACGGATTCACTCAAAGAAAAAGGGGCCCAAATGATTGTCAATATATCTGCGTCACCTTACCGAGCTGAACGATTAACGGATCGACAATCACTCATCCAAAACAAAGTTTCAGAAACTGGACTTCCATTTATTTATTGTAACCTTGTTGGTGCACAAGATGAACTTATTTTTGATGGACAATCATTAGTATATGACGGAGAAGGCTCTTTGATTGGACAAGGGAAACCTTTTGAAGAAGATCTTATTATAGTTGACATAGATAATCCGAAACCAATTGAAATAAAAGCAGATGTGAGGGAAGAGAAGATTTACCTTGCTCTGGTTTTGGGCGTCCGGGATTATTTTATTAAAACAGGTCACTCGGAAGCCGTATTGGGATTGAGTGGTGGAATTGATTCGTCCCTTACTGCTTGCATCGCCGTAGATGCGTTGGGACCGAAAAACATTCATGGTGTATCGATGCCCTCGCAATATTCCAGCGATCACAGTTTGGACGATGCAGAAACCCTGGCCAATAACCTAAAAGTAGATTACCGAACGATACCCATTGAAACGATTGTAGGACAATTTGGGGCTGTACTGAGAGAAAGTTTCTCTGGGACAGATTCTGGTGTGGCTGAAGAAAACATCCAAGCACGGGTTCGGGGCAGTTTGCTTATGGCGTTGTCAAATAAATTTAATTGGCTCGTATTGTCCACGGGGAATAAAACAGAATTGGCCATGGGATACTGCACATTGTATGGTGATATGAATGGGGGTCTTGCTGTTATTTCTGATTTATCCAAAACAGATGTTTATGCCCTTTCTCGATGGGTAAATGAAAAAGCTGGATTTGATTGTATACCCATAAATTCCATTGAAAAACCCCCCTCAGCTGAATTGGCTCCCAATCAGGTAGATCCATTTGATTATGATGTGGTTAGTCCTTTGGTCACTGCAATGATTGAGGATGAAAAATCGCCCACAGAACTCATTGAAGGAGGAGCGGATCCTGAACTCGTCAAGGATATTTCTCGGCGTATTCGAATTAATGAATATAAAAGACGTCAAGCAGCACCGGGATTACGTGTAACTTCAAAAGCGTTTGGTATCGGTAGAAGAGTGCCAATCGTGAATCAATTTAATGAATTGAATAATGATTAGACCTATGATAATCCTGAGTGTTTTTCTGACCATTTCATTAGGTCAAAACCGCACACCTGCCACCTATTGGGAATCCTTGGAAATAAAAGAGAAGGTTGCCTTTATTAATGGGGTGTATGCTGCAGGCGCCAAACTGAAATTTCATCATAAACAGGAAGTAAAAA
>CAJWPW010000211.1 GCA_913045415.1 uncultured Fidelibacterota bacterium
CATCCTGATGGCACAGGGAATTATTTTACATTTCAAAATAGATTTATTGGTATGACCTATGGTGCAAAAATGACAGACCGATTCAGTTTTGGAATTACATTCAAACATGTGTCAGAAGATCTGGCTGATTATGGGATGAATGCCGTGCTAATGGATATGGGAACCTTTTATTGGACAGGATATAAATCGTTGCGATTCTGTGCATCTTTATCCCATTTCGGAAAACAAGTTTCTCCAACCGGTACCTATCAAAAACGGATCTTGGACAAAAATTCTGGTATGGAAATTATTGAACAAACGGATTTTGCCAAATTTTCTCCACCAACACAATTCAGAGTTGGCGGTGCCTTTGACCCGATTGCTCAGAAAAACCAGCATTTAACCATATCTCTTCAGTTGAATCACCCGGTGGATAATGCAGAATATATTGTAACGGGATTGGAGTACTCTTTTATGGAAATGTTGTTTCTCCGTTTAGGGTACAAATCTAATAAAAAAGAAGAGAATATGACCTTTGGGGTAGGATTTGTTATTCCGGTGGGCGGTGTGAAAATCAGGGCAGATTATGGCTATGCCAACTTTGAACATTTATCGGATCCGAAACGATTCACTATAGGGTTCTCATTGTGAAAGTAAATTATTACTTATCAACGCGTGCTTTAAGCTTTGCAAAACTTTATTTATTATGAAACGCCAATATTTTAATCTCATTTTTCTGTCCATGATGGTCATTTCATGTGTGGATCGATTTAGGATTCCAAATGATATCAATCAAAATAATTCCGGTAATTTTGGTGCCGGGGATACGTCTTTTTTGCAATTAAGTCCTGTATGGAATTCTGCTCATGGTTTAAGCCAGCCTGTAGAAATTTCCATTGCTCAAGACGGGCGAGTCTATGTGGCCGATGCGGGAGTTAATTCAATTCTAGTCTTTGATCAAAATGGTAATTCCCCAACAGGATTTGATGCATTGAAAGGATTGGTTGATTCAGAAACAAATGGTATTACACCCATTGATGTTGACATTGATAAAAAAATGAATGTGTTCTTTATTGATGGATCACAGCGTATTTTTTTATGGAACCAAAATTGGAATGAGGTTGGGATTAACAAGGTTTCGGTCAGTGGGTCTTTTCTTCATACGGAGACGGGTGTTGTTGTCATTGATACAGTTGGATCTGCTACCTGGCTTTCTTATTTAAATAATCCAGAATATGAATTGACTGCTCCAGAATTTTCCAATGATCAGAGTTTAATCGACTCTTTATTATTGCCTCATTTATTTTTTGATGGGCGAGATGAGAAAAATATATTAAAAGATATTCATTATGATTCGGACTCCAGCAAATTCACTGGGTTAACATCACCACCTGACAATGAAAATATGATTTTCGTTACAGATAATTATGGCGGCATTAATAATCAGCATCGAATAATTCAAATTGATTTTCAAAAGTCCATTCTCCTGGAATTATCAACCGGAGATTTGGTTTGGGGATTTACTGGAATTTTTGGGTCAACCGCGATTGGACATGGAACAGGTGCTGAATTCGTAAATAAGCCTTTAAGCCTTGATGTGGATTATCAAGGAAATCTATATTTCACCCAGACAGGAGAATATTTTCCAGTTCATATGATTATACCCAACTCATCCGGCGATTATACAACTTATTCATCAGGCTTTAATCCAGTGGCTGATGATATTATGGATTCAACTTTGTTTGTAAGTCCCATGGATGTTGCTGTGGATAAGGATAGAAATATTTATGTAGTAGATTCAACGAAAGGAGATGTTTCTGTATTCTCTGCTAATGGGAAATTTTTTAAAAAAGCAGGATACGCATCAAAAGAAGATACGGTATCAATCATGAATGAACCGGTTTCCGTCACAGTAGACAAACGGAGGGTGGTTTATGTTTGCGATAAAGAAGATGGAGCTATTTACAGATTTAAATTATCAAATACCCTGGATGAAGATCTAAAAACAGAAGATTAATGAAATTCATGACTCAGATAATAATTCACTTGATGCTGCTTTCATTTTTGATTGGGCAATCCGAGGATGTGTCTTATGTTCGCTATTTTAAAGATGATCATAATTTTCTTTCTAACCTTTCCATGATGTCCACCAGTCGCCGTGGTGTTGCCCATCTTACTGTCAGTTATAATGATAGAGACCTTCCTGTTAAAATCGAACGAATTACGGCAAAAGGCACCATTGCCAAACAGGAAATACTCAAGTATAATGATACAGGAAAACTTATTGAGCGTGGTGAGTATACGGAAAAATGGAAATATCTGAACCTGACTGTCATTGGAGACTCTGAACCATGGAGCCAGGAATTTCGCGCATGGCGATTTCCAAGAAATGAACCTTTAACGTTTACGGACCAGCGTACTTATTTTACCATTCAGGATGGTGTTCTCATTTCTAAGATTGTGTTTGAAACAGTGGATGGACAGAAATATGGCCAGGTTGAATTAGATTATGATTATCTTGGAAGTTTAAAGGAAGAGCGATGGAGAGATCTTCCATCCGCCCGAATAATTCGACGCTTTAAATATAAATTTGATCTTATGACTGAGTTTATCCAATCTCATGCTGTGGTTCAAATTTGGGAATTTGGACATGATGGTAAACTGATCTCACACGTTGCCATTGACCAGGCCCCGAGTGACCAACTTTATAAGACACCGCCACCTCGCTCACATAATACACTAGATGAGGTCGACATTATTGCCAGAGAGATAAAAGAAAGCCGTATCATTGTACCCCATGGAGGTATTATTCCCAGGACAACATGGGATCAACTTATCATGGTAACGGGTGACAGGCTTTCGGTGGATTTTGTAAATATGACAGACAACGGTATCAAATTCAGGATGGAAAGCGAGAGAGATATTTTGACGATTCCGTTCCACCGTGTCCGTTCTTTGACCTCCCGTGTAGGTGACGTAATTTATCCTAAACCAATTCACATAAAGTCGAAATGAGATATACTAATGCTATTCTAACTCTCCTAATGGTGGGTGGAATTTCAGGGCAGGAACTTCCACCACCCACTGATCTAATCACGGTTCCCACAGCTGGGACATTGGCTCGAGGGAGTTTTTCCATGGATATGCGTATCCAGGATGATGGCGGCATGATCCTGGGCTTAAGTGCGGGCATCACAGATCGATTTCAATTTGGATTGTCATTTGGGTCACCTAACCTGATCGGCGATGACAGCTTAAGATGGTA
>CAJWPW010000212.1 GCA_913045415.1 uncultured Fidelibacterota bacterium
TTGATTTTCTTAGGATCTTTTAGTGAACTATAATAGAAATAACCACGACCCAGATCAGACTAATCTGGAGAATCGTTTGTTAGATTTTGGAAAATCCACACCCCCAAGAAAAAGTGCTATGAGGCCGGAAAAAAGAGCAAATGCTATTATCGATAGACTTAAATGAAAATCCGATTGGCTTAATGGAGATGAAATAGTTGTGAACAAAGCACCGATAAAAATAAAGAATAACGAGATCCACTGATACAATCTGAGTTTCCATAAGATGGGTGTTTGGGGTTCACCACGGTATGACTCTTCTATAAATCGGCTTAAACCACTGAAAATAAAGCTTAATCCTATCAACATTGATATCTGTGTACCATTAATCCACAGCTTAATTAGAAATCCACCATATATCATATTTGCTAGTATGGAATAAACAGGAGTCGGATAGACGAATTTTCCTTTCCATCCGGCTAGTTTCACTACGCGAGAACGTTCGTGAAAATACCTAATACCCTGATTGGGTTTGCATAGCGATCCATGACAACAGCCTTGAATAAGACATCTGAGACGTCCCACCGCTTGTGCTAGAGGCGCCACCACACATGTGGCAGCTGCAATGAATAGGAAGCTGACATTGAGGAATATGCTTGCTATGAGAGATCCCAAAAAGGTGCCTATTACACCGCCATAAAAACCAAATGGTCGGAGCAGTTTTTCCGATCCTTCTATAAATTGAGCCCACAATGCTGAACAGACCATTGTGCTGATGGATACGATAAAGATAGCAAATATATGCTCTTCACCAACCATTGTGCCAACCAAAAGGACGGCAAAGAAAGGGACAAGTGAGCCGTAGAAACCGTGATTCAAAAAACGAATTGAGCCAAAATCCCACTCCTTCCATGAATTTGCAAACTGCTCTGTATTTCGTTTGATAGTATTCCATATAAATTGTCTCTGTTTAGCAAAGAGGGCCACTATAAGACCTGCCAGCACATCAGGTATGGTCTCTTGTCCCATTACAACACAACTGTAAGTGACTAATATTCCGAATAGAAACCAAAGCAACTTTGCTTTGGGGAATAGACCTGCCAGAGTAAATAGTGAGATGACCGTCCATATGATGTGAAATGAGGGAAAGGTCAAATAAGATGAATCGTGGACGATCATCAAATAGAAGCCGTACGCAGTGCCAAACAGACCTGTAACAGCAAATTCATTTAAATAGGCTTTGGTTTTTGCAACCAATGGACACAAAAGAGTAATTGGAATTGATAAAAGGAAAAAATTTTCAGTAAAGGATGAAATAGATAACTGTAAAGTAAAAGATATATTGATGGGAAAACCCCCATTAGGTGATCCAAGATAATCGAGCATTTGATATAGTAGAAACCACGGAATCAATACTAAAACATAAACTGATATTTTATTCCACAAACTTGGAGCATCATCTGATTGGTTTGGAAGACTGATAAGATAGCAAAATGTATTATTGGGAAATCGCTTCATTAGTCCGTGTTTTTCAAATCCTTTAACATATGCGACAAATCCCAAAATAAGTATAGGCGAAACAAGCCAGATTCCGCTAGCTGAACCAAAATAGAATGAAAGCCCCACAGAGAAAAAACATGCTCCAGTGTAAATCGGGTGAGGGATGAGTCGGTAAATACCTTGCGAGACAAAATTTGCGGGCGGGAAAGGGCTCATAGGTAACCCTTTGCCGTAAAGCGATAGCGTTATAGATCCTACCATCATAAGAAGAAAGCCTGAAACAATTAAAACCAACCCAGCAAGATCAGAATGTAAGGGAGGTAGAACAATCAATGTCTCACTAGCAATAGCCCATAGAATCGCGGCGAACGGTAACACCACTGTAAAGAGTACTCCAAAAAGAATTTTTCCCAGCAAGTTTTCTGTCATTTTCCCCATGATACCACTTCGTGGATAGCCCATGCACTATCTACAATCTTTCCATTTTCGAGCAGGTCTCCACGGCTTCGCCATTTAGACTCATGGCTATTGAGGAATTCGGTCGGGATCATCTTACTGAGGACTGGGGTATCAGAAAAGAGCGTGGAAGCCAGTGACCCCTCTCTCAAAACAATAGTATCGTAAAACCTGAGGGTGATCCCTTTGTTATTAAGAATAACCTTGTCATTCTTAATAGTAGCATCAGCAATTCGATTGCCATTATAGTAAACAAAACTGGAAGTATATTTTCCCTCCAAGATGATCCAGATTAGCATCGTATTTTTGGATAAGAATCTCCCCCACCAAAGTTTGGAGATAGGTAGTTGCCAAGGTAGGATTGTCATATCAATCATTTCCGTATATCCAAACGCACTACTAATAGATATATTGTTAATCTCAACTTCGGCAATCGCCCGCGGTTGTTCGCACGTCCAGATTATGGAACCAGACTTGTCGCTAAAAATGTTCTTTCTGATCGCTTTATCAATAGAGGTCCAGTGCCCAGTTGTCTTTAACTTGTTATGAATCCACTGGAGTGTTCCTTCTGAACGAGTTGGGTGGGATAGTTCTCGTAGTGTCGAAGCTTTCTTGATTTCACCTTGAGCGTTGCAAGTCAGTGTGCTTGAGTAGCTAGCCTGTATCATTTTCCAGCGAAATGCCCCTGAATAACCCATAAAAAGGTTGCCCACCTCATCAATACAGTCCATGTACCACTTACGCAAAAAAAAATCTGAAGAAGTTATGCTCATGTTAAGGAGAGCAATACAATGATTTAACCCAATTCACATCTTTTTTCGACATTTTTCCGCCTAATGTAGCTGCGGTGTTAACCTGGTCTATATTACGCTGACCAAGTAGAACGCAACCTGATGATGCGTCAATTAAAAGTGCATCAATTATTCCGCGCATCACAGGGTATGGATGATCAGAAAATCTATCCTCAATCAAGGTTTTATTTTCCTGCATTTTTTTTATTACATCTATTTTAGTAAAATCTTTTACATTTGTGCGAAAATCACCATCACCAAATGCTACTGGCTCCGTGTATTTCCCAGTCAATAATCCATGCTTAATTGGCGAAAAAAAGCATACGCCAGAATTGTGCTCATCGATCCAATCTTTTAGGCCTGATGGGCCATATGTATCATCCATAACATTACGATAAGGTTGCACTACATCTGGTTGTGTAGCATCGATATACTTCATGATTTTGAACAGGTCCCAATCAGATAAACCCACAAATCGTGTTTTACCTTCTTCCTGAAAACGACGAAC
>CAJWPW010000213.1 GCA_913045415.1 uncultured Fidelibacterota bacterium
TATACATCCTGTAGGCACATCCCCAATGCTATCAACATTTTGATTTGAATTAATTGTTGCTGCAGCACTCAGAATGCCTGCTTCTCCCATAGCGGTATATGCTTCATCCCATAAGGGGTAACTCCCTGATGTACAATCAGCAAAATCAATTCCAAAGCTGGAGTTTGTTGAAACGACAAATGCGCCTTCTGCTCCATTTGTTTCATTGTATAAAACCCGTTGATCCAAAACATATCCATAAGCTTCTAAGACTATAGATGTTGTTCCAGTGGATCCTTCGATGATCATTAATTTTACATTCCAATTCACACCAGCTACCATACTACCGTTGTTTCCTTCTGCGCCTACAATCCCTGCCACATGGGTTCCATGACCATCTGATGAAACATTCCCGTTGGAGTTAAAAGCATTCCATCCATTCACATCATCCACATAGCCATCATTGTCATCATCAATATTATTCCCGGGAATTTCATCAATATTCACCCAAAGGTTGTCATCTAAATCAGTGTGAGATAACATGCAACCGCCATCAACAATAGCAACTACGATATCATCCCCTATTGCATTAACCCCACCGGTTGATAGACTCCATGCTTCCGGCGCATCAATATCTGCATCTTCCAATCCGCCGGATTGTCCCGTATTATGCATACCCCATTGGGAATTAAAACTGGGATCATCTGGAAAGGTTTGGCGCTGTGTGATATAATGATCAAACTGGGCATTTTGAACCCATGGATTTTCAGAGATTTCCTTCAACGCTCTTTCTGTTGTTACAGATCGATCCACAACTTTGACTAAATAAATATTGGCACGTTTCATTAGGGGTTTTACAACTTGATATTGAGATATATCCAATCCGATTTTCAATTCATCCATCGTAACGCCGGTTTTGCTCTGAATTAGAATATTTCCAGGAGCATATTTTTGTGCAATCAATCCAGTGGTTATTAAAATTATAATGAGATATCTTTTCATCAAGTCATCTTTAGGGTGATTCTTTTATAATTAGTACGGGAATTTGACAAAATTTGCTCATGGTTTATTTTTGGGATTTTAAAAATGCTGAAGCAACTTTTTGTATTTCTTCACATACTTTCACAGGAATTCCTGTTTCTCCGTTTATTACTTCCGGTGTGAGTTTGGCAATAGATTCCAAATTATCAAATGTTAGGAGTAATTTTTCAAGCCGTTTTTTACCCATTCCGGGAATTTCTGAAAAAATAGATAATACCATATCTTTATTTCGTTTCTGTCGCTGAAAGGTGATGGCAAATCGATGAGCTTCATCCCGAATTCGGCGGAGTAAAATTAAACCCGGACTTTGTTTGTGTATGGATTGAGCTTCCGGATTTCCAGGCACAAATACTTCTTCCAGCCTTTTAGCCAATCCAATGACCGGAATGTAATCTAACCCTAATTCTCTTAAGGCCGATACCGCCATACTAAGCTGCCCTTTTCCCCCATCTATTAAAATAAGATCCGGATATGGTTTTTCTTCTTCTTTTAACCGTTTATATCGACGATATACCACTTCTCGCATAGCAGCAAAATCATCGATTCCTGATACTGTTTTTACATTGAATTTTCTGTATTCAGTTTTTCTCGGTTTTGCATCTAAAAAGTAAACCATAGAAGCCACCGTATTGGTACCGCCAAGATGGGAAATGTCAAATGCTTCAATACGTTTGGGTGGAACATCCATATTCAAATCTTCCTGAAGTTGCGAAAGCATTTTTGGAATTTGTTCTTTCATCTTTTTCCGTTTTATGATCCATTCACCCAAGAGCAATAGTGCATTTTGTTGAGTGATTCGTAGTTCCTTTGCCTTCTCCCCTTTTTTCGGATATAAAAAATGAATTGCACCTTTACGTTTTTCTTTCAACCAACTAATCAAATCTTTTTCATTTTCAGGAATCAATTGAAGTGAAATTTCTTTTGGAATAAAATCACTATCCATATAAAAACGTGAAATAACTGTCTTAAGTGTAGCATCGTCATTTTCATCTAACCCCTGGAGAGAAAGTTTTTCTCGACTGAAAATTCGTCCATTACGAATTCGAATAATTACGGCAATGCCCAAATTATCTTCTCGTGCCAATGCGATCACATCCCTTTCTTCAAAATCAGTTGCAACGTGGCTTTGTCTTTCTTTGAAGGAACGAATAGCATCTAATTGGTCCCTGTACATGGCTGCCTCTTCATATTGTTGATTTATGGAAGCTTGATTCATAAGTTCGACTATATGGGATTCGGTCTTTTTGGTTTTCCCTTTCATGAAATCTTCAATACGATCTACCATTCCCTGGTAATCATCTTGAGAAACAAGCCCTTCGCAGGGACCTTCACATTTTTTAATATGATAGTCTAAGCAAATAGATACCTTTTTCTCTTTAACCACTTGTTCATCCAGGTAAAAACTGCAACTTCGTATTGGGAAAACTTTATGGAGAGCCTTGAGTGTCATCCGTAGGCGTCCCACATCAGTAAAGGGACCATAATATTTGGATCCATCTTTAACTATTTTTCTCGTCAATAACACCTGTGGATAAGGCTCGTTTGTAATGCGAATAAAGGGATACGTTTTGTCATCTTTTAAATCAATATTGTATTTGGGGCGATGCGTTTTTATAAGATTTGCTTCTGTCATTAATGCTTCAACTTCATTCCTAACCACAATCCATTCAAGATCAGCAATAATTCTCACTAACGATATTGTTTTTGCGCGTTGGTGTTTTTTACTTTGGAAATAAGACCTTATACGATTTCGAAGATTTTTGGCCTTGCCAATATATATAATATTTTTATCAGAATTAAAAAACTGGTACACCCCGGGATAGGTTGGAATTCGCTTCAGTTTTTCCTGCACTATTTCATTCATGACCTTATGAAATTACACAATTTAGTTAAAGAAAATTTTCTCAGTTTTTAATTATAATTTCATGCACCCAAATTCAATAACTTTCCTTATAATAAATCAATATTATTATAAATCTTCTGGGTATTTCAATTAAAACCCATTTTTCAACAGTTCTAATCAATGAAATATTTTATTTGGTTTATATTAGATAGGATGGTTATTCTTCATTGTTTAGATTTTCATTGATATATGGTAATCCAACCAATAATTAACAATAATTAACAATATTCTGCCAAAAACTATGTATAAAAACCTATTTGTCGTTATGCTATCTATTTGTGTTATACTCACGGC
>CAJWPW010000214.1 GCA_913045415.1 uncultured Fidelibacterota bacterium
AGTAAGATATTTCCTTTTTTGATAAAATTTTAAGATCACGCATATTTTTTGATTCTCCCAAATGAAATAAATCCATAAGGGATTCTTTTTGGTGTTCATCTGCAATGATTATTTTTCCACACCGCTGATGAAAGACTTTATTAGCTTCACAATATTGGTAAAGAAGCTCTCGACCCATAATACAATATTTTGATTTTAAGGAATCAATGGGATAGTAGATCCCAGAATGAATGACCTCACTATTCCTACTTGAAATGCCTCTGCCAAATCCAGGATCACGATCCACAATTAGGACAGATTTATTACCCCTTTCAGCCAGGGCCCGAGAAATAGCAAGACCCACAGCGCCTGCTCCAATAATTACAATTTGGTAATCAGATTCTTTCATCTCATACAGACTTTAAAAAACCGCGATCTATTTGGACTGAAATTGAGTGTTGAATCGCATCAACTCGAACAAGAAGTCGATCGCTATTATCCACGCGGATTACTTCTCCAATGAGTCCTTTTAAGGGCCCGTTCTTTACTTCTACCGCTTCTCCCTTTACAAAATAGTCTGTGGCTTCAGGCATGTATCCGCCTTCAATCATGAGTTTAATGGCTTGAATACTATCATTTTGTATTACAGCTATTTCACCTCCAAACTTGATCACTTTTACTACACCCATAGTCTGAAGGACAAAAAGTGAGTTTTTTATCTCTGTTTTGACAAAGATATAGGATCGGAATAATGGAAGCTCTACCCATTTTTTTCGATCGCTCCATTTTCTCCGTTCTTTCAATATGGGTAAGTAGACTTCAAATCCCTTTTTCAAGAGTTCATTTTCTACCGTTTTTTCGTGACGCGGTTTAGTGTAAACCGCAATCCATTTTTTATTGTCTTGTTGTAAATCCATCGAATAATATTTTTGTTTTTATACTTTTATCCTAAAATTGATAAAAACGATTTTACATCATATTTATGAATAAGTTCTGTCCAATTTTACAAATAGAATGCTGGAGATGGGTTGATAATAAAATTATTAATGGTTTATAATAATTATGGATTTAGTTGATAATAAACCGTTAATATTCAAGCCATGCATTCTTCCGAGCAAATCAAAGATTTCATTCTTGAGAACCTAACAAGGCATCAAAAGGATATTATTAAGGCAACCATCCGGAAATTCGGGTTGTCTCGTCAAGCAATCCTGAAGCATATGCATACCTTGATAAGCGAAGATCGCGTGGTGGCCCATGGAAAGACGAGAGATCGATTTTACGAATTAATCCCCCTCGTTAATTATTCTCAAACGATTGATGTTAACTCTAGCTTTTCCCCTGATAAAATTTTCAAAAAGCAAATTCTCCCAAACCTGGAATCTGTTCCACTCAATGTTTATGAGATTTGTGAATTCTCAATTATGGCATTGCTGGCCAATACCCTTGACCATTCCCAAGCAACAAAACTCAACTATAAACTTTATATTTCCCCTAATGATGTTCATTTCGTCTTAAGTGATAACGGGATTGGCATCTTTGAAAACCTGAACAATTCTTTGATTTTGGAAGATATACAGGTTGCAGCCATAGAAATTGCAAAAGGACGAATTACAACAGATCCCCAAAATCATGGCGGAGATGAACTGATGACTGTGATTCACCTCTTTGATAAAGTAGCCATTGATGCTTCTGGAATATCCTTATCCTTTTATAATAAAAATAATGAGTGGACCGTGACTAGGTCATCTCAGCAGATTGGAACTAGAATTCACCTGGAAATAAAATTGAATTCAAAAAGGACCTGTCAGGAAGTTTTCAGGAAAATATTTGATCAGGATGGTAAAATGGTACGTATTCCTGTTAATTTGGTAAGAAGCAAAAATGAGCAAGTTAATTCTAGAATCCAGGCCCAAAGTTTATTGCATAACCTAAAAGATTTGACCGAAATTGAATTTGATTTTCAAAATATTGATTTTATTGGACCAGCATTTGCAGATGAATTAGTACGTAAAACGAAAGAAAAAAATCAAATCGCAGACATCTCATGGATTAATTCTACAAAAATGGTAGATGTTTTGATGTCCCGGGCGATGAATCGCCTGACATAATTCGGAATTATTCCGGAAAATAGACTGAATTATCAGTCTTTAAATAAGTTTCCCTTTCAGTCAATTTGGGACTGACAGGGCGGAGCCACGCTTAAAATTGATAGATTTACATAACCATGTTCTCCCAAATGTTGATGATGGATCCAAGTCACTGGAAATGTCTCTTGAAATGTTGACACATGCAGCAGATCAGGGAATTACAGATGTGGTGAACACAGTTCATTATCAACATCCAAAAGTGGAAACTGAAGATATTTCCTATAATAGAATCCAAAGTGAAGTTGAGCAATTGCAACAGGAATTAGATAAAAATGATATTCAAATAAAACTCCATTGTGGTGCTGAAGTTTTTTTCCTTCCAAATCTGATTCAAATTAAAGATGATCCTCTATCTACATTTAACCACGGAAAGTATATGCTGATTGAGTTCCAGGTTCATCAATTACCGGATAGTCAGAAACAACAATTATTTGATTTGAAAATGGCGGGAGTCACACCAATTATTGCCCACCCTGAACGGTATAAACCGGTCCAGGATGACATAAATATTGTAGCGGAATGGCTGGCGGCAGGATGCATCATCCAGGTTGATGCCGGGAGCCCATTGGGATATTTAGGATCCAGTTCCCAGGTGGCATCGGAAAAAATAATAAAAAATGGTTGGTGTCAAATTTTAGGATCAGATTCGCATGATAATAAACGACGTAATTTTTGTTTATTTGAGTCAGCTGAAATGATTCGAAGTTGGGGCGAATACGATGTTGATGCTATGGTGCTAAAAAACCCGAAAGCGGTGATTGATGGTACACCAATCTCCGTGGATTTTGAATATGAACAAGAACAAAACTCTAATTTCTTTTCTCGGATAAAAGATAGAATTGGATTAAGTTAATTAAATATGAAGAAAATTAAATATACTCTCTCACTATTGATGTTTGGGCTACTATTTGCTCAGAGTAATATTGCAGAACAGCCAACATTCTCTGATTTCCAGATATCCAGCGAGCGATACTTGACCGATGATAAAGGGAATATCATGATGTATGTGAATGTATGGGGCCATGTTGGGCAATCTGGACATCATCTTGTTTATGAGGGGATCGACTTAGCCACACTCATGTCTCTT
>CAJWPW010000215.1 GCA_913045415.1 uncultured Fidelibacterota bacterium
TTCTGATGTAACACCTTGAAACCTCTATTGTCTATTGCATAGAATAAGTAATATAATAGAACATGATGAAAGTGGATATATTTAGAAAGATAATTGTAATAATAAGTATACTGGGGGTTTTATTTCCCTGTGAAGGAGATACTAATCTTGATGGTTCAATAGATGTGCTTAATATTGTTCGTATTATTGATATAATTGTTAATACTCAGAAGTTGATGCTGGTTAAGTAATAAGAAGATTGAAGAAGTTATTTATTATATTAAGTTTATTATTTTCATTAAACATCGCACAGGATTGTGATGAAAATATGTTAATGTATGATTGTGATGGTTTGGGTTTTTGCAATAATGAACCTGGATTTGGTTTTGATTGTTATGTATATAATGAATATTGTGAAGATTTTAATGGTGATGGCATTACGGATTCCTGGGTTGGTGATGGTTGGTGTGATGATGGAGAATGGGGTTACGATTTTCAATGTACCGAATATAGTTTTGATTGTGGCGATTGTGGTGATAATTATACAGATTATAATGGATACTGTAGTTATTTACCACAAGAATTTACATTTATGTATGAAGGAGAGACTCGTGAGTATATCCTGTATATTCCTGAATCATTAACTGAAAATGCACCGTTAGTATTTTTAATGCATGGATTTACAGGTTCAGCATCTGGGATGTATAACTATTCAGGGATGCAATCTATTGCTGATGAGAATGGTTTTGCTATTTCTTATCCAAATGGTACAGTTGACCAAAATGGTGATAGGTTTTGGAATGTAGGCTATAATTTTCATCAGAATCAAACTGTGGATGATGTAGGTTTTTTAAGTGCATTAGCAGTACATCTCCAAAATGAATATAATTTAAGTTCTGAAAATACCTTTGCATCTGGTATGTCAAACGGAGCTGAAATGTCATATATGTTATCTTGCTTTGCATCAGAAACATTTAAAGCAATAGCTCCTGTTGCAGGAACTATGTTTGGAGAATCTTGGACTGATTGCATGTCAGAGCCCAAACCAGTCTTGGAAATACATGGTACTAATGATAATGTTACTTTGTGGGATGGAGCACCTAACGATACCTATTGGGGACCATATCCAGGAACTGAAGAGGTAATAGATTATTGGGCTGACCTTAATGGCTGTAATAGTAATGAAAATTTATTATTACCCAATTTTAATACAATTAAGCACAGATATTATGATTGTATTGATGATATTGAAGTATGGCTCTATGAAGTAGTCAATGGAGGTCATGATTGGCCAACCTATGCTAGTCAAGAAATATGGAATTTTTTTGCTAATTTCATTGATTCAATAAATGGTGATTTGAATGTAGATGGAAGTATAAATATTCTTGATGTTATTATTTTAGTTAATCATATATTAAGTCCAGCTACGGTAGAATTAGATGGTTCTGATATAAATAATGATGGCCAAGTTAATGTCCTAGATGTAGTTGCATTAGTTAATATTATTATTGGCGGCTAAACCCACCTCTCCAATTCTTCCTTTCTAACCCAGTTTGCATATATCTCAGTAGTCTTGATACTCCGATGACCTAAGAGTGTTTGTAGAACTTCTTTAGGAGCTTCCTTGTTACTGTTACATATTTATAGATTATTATGTTAAATAGAAAAAATAATCATTTGACCATGTAGAGTATATGCTCTAATATATTAGAGTAAATACTCAATAAATAGTATATTATATGAAAACTAAAGACAAAATCATTGCAACGGCCATTGATCTCTTTAACATCCATGGAACAAAAGCGATTTCTACTAATCATATTGCGAAAGAAATGGGCATCAGCCCTGGGAATTTGTACTATCATTTTAGGAGTAAAAATGATATCATACGGTCTATTTCAGACAATTTCAGTAATGAACTGGGATCTGTTTTAAAAATTCAATTAGATACCATTTCAGATTTCAGCAGTAACCTCACATCCCTGTTCAATCGTTTTTTTAAAATTCAGCAATCGTATCAATTTTTATTTCTTGAAGGCGTTCATCTAACAAAGCAGGATAGTAGACTATTGGATAATTACACAAATCTGAGAAGCTTGATTAAAAAAGGCTACCATGAGCTTTTATCCAATCTAGTTAAAATTAAAATAATGAAAAGACAGTCTTTAAATATTATCGATGATTTACTGGATGCACAGTGGATTATTATGTGGTACTGGATAAATCATACCATTCTGGATAGAAATACATATGATGATTTTCAGATTAAGAAAGGTATCAAGCTATCTTTTTCAATTATTAAGCCTCAACTGACTTCAATTGGAAAAGTAGCATTTGATAGAGCATTGAAAGTACTCTAGCATAATAGATTTAATAAATGAGGAGAAGAAACATTTGTTGAAATATCTTAAATACTTTATACCTGGATTTACAGGTATTATTACTATAATAACGTTCTTAATGGGTGAATATTACCCGACATTATTTTTAATTGGGTTTTCATTATTTATTATAATTGGTGATGTTATTTTCCCTAGAGATAAAGAGATTCAACAATTCTCTTATCCAAGCCTGCTAAACCTTTCTATTTATGTGAATTTACCTATTTTATTTATTTTAGTATTATTAGTTGTATCTATTTTTAGTAACAATTTACCTCAATGGTACATTGATACCTTCAATTCATATATTTATATTGATTTTATTCAAATTAAAAATTCTTTTAATATCATTGATAAAATTTCAATGATAGTTCAGACTACTTTATCTATTGGTATGCTTGGTATTGTTACTGGTCATGAATTAACTCATAGAAAAAACAATAAATTTGATATGTTTGTTGGGAATTGGCTGCTTGCTTTTTCTTGGGATTGTACTTTTGCTATTGAGCATGTTTATGGTCATCATAAAAATGTATGCCTTCCTGAAGATCCTGCTACAGGTAAAAGAGGAGAAAATATTTATTTATTTATTTTGAAAGCTATTGTTAAAGAACAAGTAGGCGGTTGGAAAATTGAAATAAATCGTTTAAAAAGAAAAGGTGTTAACTCTTTTAGTTTTCATAATAGAATGATTATTGGTTATTTAAGAAGTTTAATGATTACAATGATAGCTTTTATTATTGGAGGGGTAAATGGAATGTTTTGCTTTTTATTATGCGCTCTATTAGCGAAATCATTTTTAGAAGCC
>CAJWPW010000216.1 GCA_913045415.1 uncultured Fidelibacterota bacterium
ATTACTGAATTTATTTCAATTGGAAAAAATAGTGTAGCGCTGCAAGTGTATCGTTGGTCTGATGGCTCATACTTGGAATGTCAGGATTTTTGGCGGATCAGTGGTATCGAACGGGACGTATACCTGTCTGCCGAGCCAAAGCTCAGAATCGCTGACTTTTGGGCTAAGACACCATTAGACCCTCAATTCAATAATGGTGAACTCAGTCTTGAAATTGATTTATTTAATGATTCAATCACTGATGAAAAAATTACAGTGCATACAGAATTATTTAAAGCCAATGGGCGAAGAGTACTCAATAGAACTGATCGTGTAACAATAGAAGCGAATTCACCTTTAACATTTAATATAAAAAACACTATCCGGAACGTAGATGCATGGACAGCAGAAACACCCAATCTGTATAAGCTTAACATTACATTGAAAAAAGGGTATAAAGTCATTTCATCGATTTCGGAAGAAATTGGCTTTAGGACTATCGAAGTTGTAGGCGGACAGCTTTTGGTGAATGGTCAACCCATACTGATTAAAGGTGTAAACCGGCACGAGCATGATCCTGAAACGGGGCATGTCATCAGTCGTGAACTGATGGAAAAAGATATTCAACTTATGAAAGAGTTCAATATTAACACTGTGCGAACCAGCCATTATCCAACTGACCCATATTGGATTGATCTTTGTGATAAATATGGTTTATATGTGATAGATGAAGCCAATATTGAAAGTCATGGAATGGGCTATCACCCGGAGCGGACTTTGGGCAACAAACCTGAATGGGAAACAGCCCATTTATCACGAATAAAGAGAATGGTAGAACGAGATAAAAATCATCCATCTATTATTTTATGGTCTATGGGAAATGAAGCTGGCGATGGTGTAAACTTTGTCGCTGCATCCAAATGGATCCATGAACGTGATCCGTCACGGCCAGTACATTATGAACGAGCAGGGAATCGAGATCATGTGGATATTTATACACCCATGTATACAGGCGTAGAATGGTTAAAGAATTATGTACAGGAACAGCACGATAAGCCCCTCATCATGTGTGAATACATGCATGCCATGGGAAACAGTTTGGGTGGAATGGCTGATTATTGGGAGTTGATCCGAAAAGAGCCTCAACTTCAGGGCGGTTGCATTTGGGATTGGGTAGATCAGGGCCTCACCAAAAAAAGTGAAGATGGAAGAACTTATTTTGCATATGGTGGGGATTTTGGGCCACCGGAAACGCCAAGCGATGGTAATTTTCTGATTAATGGATTGGTTCAACCAGATCGAAAACCAAATCCTCATTTTTATGAGGTTAAAAAAGCCTACCAGAATTTTATTGTAAAACCGTATGGTTTAAATCAGTTCGCCGTTGAAATCACTAATGAGAATTTTTTTACGCATACGAATGGAATTGACATATTATGGATGGTAAGGTCAAATGGTGAAACGCTTCAATCTGGGGCATTAAAAGATCTGGGTCTTGAACCGCAAGAAAGTAAAAAAATACTTATCCCAGTTGAGAAATTTCAAATGGTTCCTTTCAATGAATATTTTCTCGATATCGAATTTAGATTAAAGAAAAAGAAGGGGCTTTTGCCAAAAGGATATTTGATTGCTTGGGAACAATTGCCGCTCATCAATTTCAATACAATGAAATTAGAATTTGATCTAAATATTTTGCAGGATAATTATCCAAAATTACATGATGTGACTGAAACAGTTAATGAAATTGTAATTACAGGGAAAGATTTTGAGATCCTTTTTTCAAAAAAAACCGCCACTATGGATTCATGGACTTTTCAGGGAAAAAATATTTTATTGAGAGGTCCAAAACCAAATTTTTGGAGAACACCTACGGATAATGATTTTGGGAATGACATGCCGAAACGAATGGCTGTCTGGAAGCATGCCACTGATGAAGCACAAGTAAATGATATAAAGGTTGATAATTATGATACAAGTGTCGGGATAGAAGTTTTTTATAATTTTCCTTCAGTTGAATCAATGGGATCAATTCTCTATGTTATTTACGGAGATGGACGAATTTTGGTTTACAATAAATTTGAAATAGGAAAAGGGCCCTTACCTAATATCCCTAAGGTTGGGATATCAATGCAAATTCCTAAAGAGTTTGATATCATGACCTGGTTTGGCCGAGGCCCCCACGAGAATTATTCAGATAGAAAATCCAGTGCCAAAGTAGATATTTATTCTGGAAAAGTTTCAGACCAAAATCATCCTTATATCCGCCCGCAAGAAAGTGGGAATAAAACAGATGTCCGTTGGGCAACATTTCGAAATGTTGCTGGTGATGGATTATTGGTTCGAGGATTACTGTCTTTGAATGCGAGTCATTATTTACAGGAAGATTATGACCATGGTTTTGGAGAAATAAAAAGCGGTGCTACCGGCAATATCAAAACCACAAAGCAGCAAAGACATTCTATCGATATGGTGGGGAGAGATTTAATCAATTTGGATATTGATTTAATTCAAATGGGGCTTGGTGGTGAAGATAGTTGGTGGGCGCAACCTTTGGAAAAATACCAGATTAAACCAAAAAATTATGATTATTCTTTTACATTAATGCCCATAAAAAGCGATGAAAATCCAGTCGAATTGAACAAGAATGCTTTTCTTAAATAAAGGATAAATTATTAATATATAACAAATATTGATTTTTCTTATAATGAGTATGGCAAAACACCATTATGTAAGTAAATAAATTTATGAAAATTTCTGTCGTTATTCCCACCTATAACCGAAAGCATACCTTACCCCGCGCACTCGATTCTGTATTAGCTCAATCCTACCAACCATTTGAAATTATTGTCATTGATGATGGTTCGAGTGATGGCACTATTGATATGATAAAGTCAAAATATCCTTCCATCAAGTTATTGGAATCTCTAAAACCTTCAAAATCTTTGAAAGGTTATTCCCCAAAAGGAGTCAGCGTTGCTCGGAATGTAGGGATAAAACAATCCAAAGGTGATTGGATTGCTCTTCTGGATTCGGATGATGAATGGACTCCAGATAAACTGATAAAACAAGTTCAATTATTGAAAAAAAATGAAGGGTTGCTATTTTGCCACACGAATGAAATCTGGATTCGTAATGGTATTCGCGTAAATCAGCACA